>CALIHW010000118.1 GCA_938020525.1 uncultured Granulosicoccaceae bacterium
AGAATGAATGATCTACTGCGAAAGCGATCTTTTGGCCAGCTATTGCGATCGATATCGTTAAATATGAATGACTATTCGCCTCAATCGATCGAAATATCTGACTCAAAATCTCACTTTCTCGCTACGACCGTCATTCTCGGACAAGCTCCTAGAATAAAAACATCATGGCAATCCTGGCCACGAGCCTGAATTGTAAAGGAATTAATACCAAAATGCGGTTTTTAACAAAGTCTGCAATCACCGCCATTACGCTGCTCTTTAGCTGCGCACTTTTCCAAAACACCGCAAGTGCCCAGGGCATAAGCCAGAATGGCAGCCAATCGACCAACGACGCTGATTTCGTCTCGGATATCGTTTCAGCCGCTAAACAGCGCGGTGTGCAGGTGATTGTTATCAACGGAGCGTCGCAGGGAGTTAACTCAGATGCCACAGCGCCCGGCCCCGAAGGAGCATGGACAGAAGATGATTACGAAAACCTGTCGGATTCATTAACACCCGCCAGCGCATCAAACTTCATGAAGGTCCAGACGGGCCTACTGGGATTTCGGGAACTCTTGAAAAACAAGGTCGATATGATCCCGCCTTCTATTGACAAAACACTCGTCGAAATTAAAAATCGCAGTCCGACAAATACATTAAGACCTTATCTACGAGTACTGTACTGGTCGATCCTGCTGTTAGCATTCGGTGCCTGGGTGGAACGTGAGGTATACGGTAAACGCATCCTTACACGCTGGCTGGAACCCGACCTTCGCGACAACCCGGTTGGCTACCTTGAGAAAGTCCCGCTGTTAATTAAGCGCGCCCTGCTCAGAGTGTTTGGCGTGGTCATTTCGATGGTTATCGCCTATTCAACCGGCTCTCTGGTGTTCAGCGAAACTCCGACTGAAACCATTCAGTTCACCATTGCCGTGATATATCTCGGCTACGCCGCTTTCCGCTTGCTACGCATCATGTGGCGAATGATTCTGGCACCTTATCTCTGCCAGTATCGAATTCCACATTTTTCAAATGCAAATGCTTTACGGCTTTATCACTGGTTGTGGATCATTTCAGCCATTAATATTCTTGCTTTGATGATTGGTATCTGGCTGTTTGAAGTCGGTGGTAAAAGCGACATTCACGCAGCGCTTGCTTCATTGTTTAGCTTTATCGTAGCACTGGCAAATATTCTGATGGTGGTTGTAAACCGCAAAGCTTTATCCCGAGCTATCCGCAACGGCCGCCCAATAAATTCTGTAGGTGCGTTTACAAAATTTCTTTCAAATTTCTGGCTTCTGGCAGCAACTGCATACTTTGCATTTTCCTGGCTACAGTTAACCTACCGCGTGGTTCTGAATAAGCCGCTATCTACACCTCTAATTGCCGGGGCATACGGAATACTGTTAGCGACAATATGTGTCTATGCACTGGCTAATTTTTTAATTGAACGGGTATCGCTTCGTTCAAAACGCCTTATTAGACTCAAACCCGAAGAAGACAATCCTGAACTAGATAGTATTTCTGCAGGCTTGAGTGAAGAACCACGTACAAGCAACACCAGCAATATAAAAAACAACGCAGACGACAACCAGACTGACACAGTAATGTTTCAGCACCCACTTGCAAGCTACGAGGATCTTGCAAGGCATGTGTCAGGCATACTGGCTGTCGGTGCGGGAATATGGGCTCTGACTCAAACCTGGAATTTCGATGGTCTTGAGATGTACAGCAACATTTTTGAACGCAGCACAGATGCACTGGCAATTTTGTTTTTTGGCTACATTATCTATCACATAGTGCGCATCTGGATTGATAACAAAATTCAGGAGGAAGGTGGAGAAGTCTCGCTTACCCCAGGAGATGAGGGCGGTGCTTCAAGTGCGAGCAGACTAGCGACACTGTTGCCATTGTTCCGCAATTTCATGTTAATCGTTATTGGTATGTCGGTTATCTTTAGCGCGTTGCTTGAACTGGGCATTAATGTAAGCCCGTTATTTGCCAGTGCCGGTGTAGTTGGCCTTGCTATCGGCTTCGGTGCGCAAACACTGGTCCGGGATATCTTCTCTGGAGCGTTTTATCTATTTGACGACGCTTTTCGTCGGGGAGAATATGTTGATATTGGTACGGTCAAAGGCACGGTAGAGAAAATTTCAGTGCGTTCCTTTCAACTACGCCATCATCTAGGCCCCTTGCATACGATTCCGTTTGGTGAAATTCAGTCTTTAACAAACTACTCACGTGACTGGGTAATGATGAAACTACCTTTGCGTTTAACCTATGACACTGATCCTGAAAAAGTCAGAAAGCTGGTAAAGAAACTAGGCCAGGAACTCATGAAAGACCCGGAAATCGGCGACACATTCCTGCAACCGTTAAAGTCACAGGGGGTTATTGAAATGCAGGATTCCGCAATGATAGTGCGAGTGAAATTTATGGCTAAACCCGGTGATCAATGGACTATTCGAAAACGGGTATACCAGGAAATAAGAGACCTGTTTCAACGCGAAGGAATTCAGTTTGCAAATAAGGAGGTCACAGTTCGCCTTGCCTCTGAAGTACCGGCCAAATTGGATGAGAAGCAATTAACAGCAATTGCCGGCGCTGCAATCGATCATGATGAGGACAATGGCCCTGTGACGAGTGGCGATGATCGATAATGAACACGCGGCACATTGACCCTAACATAAGCTTTACCGAGTTTATTCAAACTACTGATCGCATTCATCATGCCGGTATAGAGAAATTCACCAAAACCTACAAGCTACGCTCGCACCAGGCACTAATTTCTGCGTTCTTCAAAATCATTAATAAACACAACGTCACTGCCCTGCTTGAAATTGGTGCATTCAAGGCAGAAATCTCACTCAGGTTTGTCACAGAAAAATCGGCTCGGCACGCTATTGCCGTTGAAGCGAACCCTTATAACTTCAATAAGTTTAACGACTCACTGACCAATGCGGGCGTACTTTATCACCACGCAGCCGTACTGGACCGCGAAGGCCCATGCAAACTGCAGTTACGAGTAACTGATCTCGATGATGAAAATGGCTATATTCGTGGCAACAACTCGCTGCTTAAAGCTGACGTCCGGCCAGACACCCGCGAAGAAACCGTACCGGGTACAACACTGGATACATTGGTATCAAGCTATGTCGCATCAAACTTATTCCCTGAACTTTCAGTCGATCATCCGGCACTCTGGATCGATGTTGAAGGAGCGCTGGATCTTGTCATCAAAGGGGGGAAGCACACGATCAGAAACAGCTTAATGATTTTTGCCGAAGTAGAAACCGAACGCTTATGGAATGATCAGGCAATATTCCCTGAGATCGCAATGCAGCTGGACAAATTAGGCTTTTTTCCCTACTTGCGTGATTGTGAATATGAGCCAGAGCAGTTTAATGTTCTGTTCGCCAATCGTGAACTGATTAATATTACGTTGCTTGAAGAAGTAGCATCGGAGTTTTACACGGAATTAAAGGCAAGTTGAAGTCTCCCTACTCGTTGACAGCAAGCCCGCAGACACCACGTGATCAATCGAGCTTCAAATCAAGGAGTTGCAATTCACTATACAAGTGATCAACCTCGATCGGCTCGACTCTCTCTGACTTAAAGTAGCGCGCTACCGGGAGTTCATCACGTGTCGCACCAGCAGGGTCTGATACAAATCGACCGTCTGCAGCCAGTAGCGATGGACTCTCTGGCAATAAATTATCTGCAATCATCTGAGCGTGACTGGAGAAGTGAGCGTAGTCACTGGCATACATCAGGTCATACCATGTAACGTGTTCAGCCTTTCTCTTAATAGAGAAAAACATAAGGTTGTTATATCCGTCCGCACGCAACAGATACGGTGTTAACGGTTGGGTCGACATATCAATGAGTATGGTTCGTTCATGTTCTGGCACTAATTCAGTTATTGCGATGACATCAGCAAGGAGATTGAGCGATGCAGATGGCGATTTCTTATGCCAAAGGTAACGATGATCTTCGAGCACTCTCAATCCCACGGCCTCTTGAATTGCCAGCGGTTTGGGAGAGTTAGTTAGTGTTGCGTAGGTCATCGTTGGGTCTACGATCGAAGACACCAGCATATCTCTACCCAAGCCCTTGCCACGCATCGAACGATCGAGATACCAGGAAGTCATGCTGACCATGCGCTCGGTTCGATATCCTTTATCATTGCTTCCCAGCAGGCGATCAGAATAAATCATGCCGCAAAAACCCTGCACCTGGCCATCAGCATCTACTACTCGACCGTAGTCCGGCTTGTCATCAAGCCACTGATATGACATCAGTTTGTACCAGCGCTCAAGCGGAATTGCAGGGTTCATTTTGCGATGCAGCAATTCGCAAATACCGTCAATATCCGCAGCGCTCGCGGCTCTGACATAAGGCGTCATGAAGCCGGCTTGAACAACGCGCTAACATCTTCGCACCAACGCGCTGCCGGGTGATCATTGATGTGATCTACCAGCTGCTCACTGAAAGCCCAGCTCTCATCATCCATATCAAGATGATGGGTTAAAAAACCAGTAGGCTCTTCAGCGTCAGCAGCACCGGTACGGCGCGCTTCCAGATGTGTAACGAGATTGTTGATGGTCTTTGCGTCGCCTTTAAAAACCACCTCTTTCTTCCAGCGGATAGGATCACCATGGCAATTCACCGTGCTACACCCCGCGGTGCACTGCTCGGGTTGACGCGGTCCAAAACCTGACACACCCGTAAATCCCATTTCAACCACTGGCTCCAACAACGCTGGATGAAGGTTATTCCAGGGTGGCACCACTACCGGGATAAAGCTATCTGTAAAAAGCGATTCCAAAATCTGTCGCCCATGATCCAGGTCTTGAAGAACCGCTTGTGTGCCCCGGTCTAAGCCGAGCTCCCATGCGCCAAGTCCCTGGCCACGTTTTGCATGATTGGTATGAGTGTAACCATGTTGCGCCACCATGACGTGAGGTGCACCTTGCACAACTGGCGCTAACGATTGTTTGGCATGAGCGGGAATAACAGCCAGCAGCAAACCTGTGGTTTCAGTTATTGAAAACAACTGATCAAGCTTGGCTCCGGGTTGTACCACATCATCATCGCGCCACCAGAAATCGGCCACCTTACCATTGTTAGCCCATGCATCTAACTCTGTACTTAATCTCTGCCACGGATCCATGAATTTGCACTTCGATTCTCACACGAAAGCTGCATGATACTACGTATTAGATCATGTAAGACTTAACGAACAGGAAAAATAAAAGCAGATTGTCGCAAGAACAAAGCACCTGCTTCTGCATAGCTACTGAACGCTAACTCTGATAAGGATCGAGTGAATCCCGTAAGCCATCGCCCAGAAAATTGAATGCCAGTACAACGAATATAATCGGCAACATCGGGATCGCGGTCCAGGGATAGATTTCTATCGAGGCAAGATTTTGTGCATCATTTAACATGACCCCCCAACTCACGGCAGGCGCCCGTAAACCAAGGCCCAGAAAAGATAAGGCAGTTTCACCAAGAATCATCGCAGGAATCGATAACATCGCGCTGGCGATCAGGTGACTGGTAAAGTTGGGCAGCATATGCTGACCGATAACACGTGATGGACTGGCTCCCATCATCTCTGCCGCCTTGACGTAATTTTCTTCCCGCAGGCTTAAGAATTTTGCTCTGACAGCACGTGCCAGACCCGGCCAATCAAGCAGGCCCAATATGATTGAGATCATAAAAAACACCGCCACCGGCCCCCAATTTGACGGCACCGCTGCAGACAACGCCAGCCAAAGTGGCAGCTCAGGAAGAGACCTGAGAATTTCAATCAGTCTTTGAATGGTCCAGTCAGTTCGGCCTCCAAAATAACCTGCAAGGCTACCGAACCCGATACCAAGAAAAAATGACACACAAATGCCAATCAAGCCAACGGTCAGAGATAACTGCGCACCATAGAGAATTCGCGAAAATACATCGCGACCCAGGCGATCGGAGCCAAACAAAAAGACAGTTGCATCATCCGGTGCACAAAATAAGTGGCGGGTAGACTTAAACAACCCGAACAGTCGATATTCACCAGCGTGGCAAAAGAATTCGAGCTCGCGCGGCTCACTTTTATCTTGCGTGTAAGTCCAGCGGAAATTTTCAAGATCTGCCTTCGCTATAGATCGATAAACATGCGGGCCAATAAACTGCCCTTCATGCATGAAGGATATAGCTTGTGGTGGCGCATACAGATGTTCAGAGTCTCTTTCTTTCGCCGTGTAAGGCGCGATAAATCCGACAAAAGGTAACATCAAATATGAGAGCAGCAAAAACACACCCGAAATCAAACCAAGCTTGTGCTTTTTAAAACGCCGCCAGATGAGAACCCAGGCTGGTGCATCGAGTTCCGGGTTAGAGCGCAACAGTTCGTTATGCGGATCGTACGGCGCATCATCGACATAACGCCCATCAGGTAAAATACTCATCGAGTGCGCGCATCAAATCTGATCCGGGGATCAAGCAATAACAACAAGAGATCAGACACCATAGTGCCAATCAACGTCAGCCCTGCAACAAACAATAAAACAAACCCCGCCAAAAACTGATCTTGTGACTTAAGGGCCGCAAGTAAAGCCGGGCCGATAGTCTGCAATCCCAACACTACCGACACCAATACCGAACCGGAAATGAGTGAAGGAATAAGGTTACCGATGTCTGCCACAAACGGATTGAATGCGACTCGCAACGGATATTTTGTTAGCAACCTGGCTGGTGGTAAACCTTTGGCCCGTCCGGTAGTGACATAGGGCTTGTTCAGCTCATCAAGCATATTGGCGCGAAGTCTCTGCATCATTGCTGCAGCCCCTGCAGTACCAATAACAAACGTTGGCACAATTAGATGCAACAAAACTGATTTGATTTTAGCGAAGCTCATCGGCTGCTCTTCGAACTCGGGAGCCATGAGTCCACCAATAGGTAAATCAAAGTACTTATTGCCGTAGTAAAACAGGATCAGAGCCAACAGAAAGTTGGGTGTCGCCAAACCAATGTAACCGATAAACGAAGAGAGATAATCAATCCAGGTACGCGACTTTGCTGCCGCCAGTACGCCTAAGGGTAGTGCCAACGCATATACAAACAACACTGCAGCCAGGTTAACCACGATGGTTAACCACATGGCACTGCCGACCACCTCTGACACTGGTCTATCAAATTCAAATGACCAGCCAAAGTCACCTTGCAGAATACCGGAAAATCCATGTGGTCCGGGCCATACTCCAATCCAGATTAAATATTGTTCCGGCAGGGATCGATCAAGCGCATACTCCTGACGAAGGAACTCTGCCTTCGCAACACCTGCTTCCTGGCCAGTGGAGCGCAACTCGGCAATCTGGTTACTGAGATAATCACCAGGAGGAAGATTAATAATTAAAAATATTAACGCTGACACTAGTAGCAGTGTCACCGCCATGGTCACCATACGGCGCAATATGAAACTAACAACACTCACTGCAGAGGATTATTATTGCTGCTGCTGAAAAAAAACTCATCTGGTCGGTGCACACCAAAGTGAGCACCGGGTTGCCACGCCCACAATGCTTTTTCCGGAACGTTTCGCAGTCGCTTCGAAACCACAATTGGCTGCGGAGTCTCAGCCACAACACCGATGCCATACAACTGATCTGCATGAATATCCAACATGGATTGCCAAGCCTGAGCTCGCTCAAGGTCAGTGGTGGCTTCATGCCAGCTCTCGGCATAGCTCAACAGCTGTTTAGCCTCTTTAAGATCCGGTGCTTCACCGCTCTCACCACCGGTTTGGTAATACTGCCCCCATTTTGGCCAGGCTAAAAATTCCTGCTGCGTCGGCGCCAGATACTCCGGCGAAGTTGCAGCAGTCGGTATGCCGTTGTCCCAACCGTACCAGACAGAAGCCATTGAAATACCGGAGTACACATGCATTCTGAGAATATCCCGATCAAGCGGTCGCATGACCATCTCTATACCGAGTTCACGCCAGGTGTCTGCTGTAATCTGCAAGGCATTTTCAACTTCCTGTCGCTCACCTGCAGTTTCAACAACCAGCCGCATCGGTCGGCCATCGGGGAGAAGGCGCGTACCATCCCCCAGCCTTTCTACCAGACCCATTTCATCGAGAAGTTGATTGGCTTGTTCGACGTCATACGACGACCAGGCCATTTGATTTTTCTTTGAGTGCAATGGACTCGCCGCCAGACAAGCCATACCCCCTTCAACACCCAACCCAAAATATAAGGCACGGTTGATCGTACGGCGATCAATACCCATGGAGAGTGCACGACGGAATCGTACATCGCGCAAAACCTCGCGCCACACCGGATCTGCAAAATTCAAATTGGGATAAATTGTTATTTGCGAGGCAGAACCGTTGGACCACAACAGCACCCGATAGTCGCCACCATCTTTCTCGCCTTTTTTCAAGATAGACACATCTTTAAAGTCGAGTCCGCGCGCTTGTAAATCCACTTCTCCGGCATTCGATTTTGCAGCGATCAGACCACCACCAACAATACTCATCTCCACCTTGTCTATATAAGGGAGCTGAGTACCTTCGCTATCAATACGGTGATAATAGGGATTGCGAACAAACACTCGGCGGTTCTTGGTACTTTCAGGCGAAGTCATCCATGGCTGCAGGGTTGGTAAATCGGGATTATCAAACTTGTACATGTTATCGCGCTTGTTATGCAGCGAGCCCCAGCTTCGCACCTTATGATCCACGATCATCTGCTTCAGCTTTTCACTATCAGCATAGCTGTTGTGGAACTGCGCCATGTAGTGTCTGGGGCGAAAGATAAATGGCGGTCTGGCTTGCGCTAATAAAGGTATAAAGTACGGGTTTGGTTTATTCCATTCATAGACAACCGTTGTTTCATCAGGAAAAGTAACCGCAGGCAACTCACCATCGACAAGCATATAGTGCGGAGGACCGCTGGGTGATAACTCAGGATCATTGGCAACGTCTTCCCACCAGTACCTAAAATCAGCCGAGGTAAACGGATGACCGTCCGACCAGCGATGCCCAGCCCGCAGACGCAAGGTAAATCTACGCCCTTCCTCCACATCAACCGCTGAAAGTATATCCGGGGTAAGTGCATACTTGTCGTCGTAGATCACCAAGCGTGAATAACCAAGAACAACCATCTGCCGAATGTCTTTTTTGCGTGACACCATGGTTCGCATAGTGCCGCCCTGCACGCCTGTCTCGCGGCCTTTCTGGGCAAGATCCACGATCACAGGATCAAGCGGTATTCTTTTATTCGCCGGTGGCATCTCACCACTGGTAACCTGTTCACTGTAAAGCGCACTTTCCAATACCGCGGGTGCTGCCGTCACATTGAGCGGCAATACCGATAAGCAAAACAAAAAGACCGTCAGGTATCGCTTTAAGACGGGTGTTACTTGTTCAACCATGAGTTCGCACCAAATGATGTAATTCATATTCTACTAGAGGAGGAGCATCGTCGTTTGTGTAACGAAACGCATCAGACCACGTTTCAGGCTCACCCGCCCCCAATGCGACCGCTGCAAGATCCATAGGCCGATGCACATCCGGCTCTGGATGAGCTGCTATCAATGCCTGTGTGTAAGGATGCAAGGGATTCGCCATTAGCAATTCCGGAGGCCCTTGCTCGACGATACGCCCGCGTCGCATCACGGCCACTTCATCCGCGATTCTAGCTACCACCGCAAGGTCGTGAGATATAAAAAGATAAGAGAGCTGCAGTCGATCGCGAATATCTTCCAGTAAATCAAGGATTTGAGCTTGAACCGACACATCAAGCGCTGAAGTGGGCTCGTCACAAACGAGCAACTGTGGTCGCAGCGCCAGAGCACGAGCTATAGAGAGACGCTGACGCTGTCCGCCAGAAAACGCATGCGGGTATCTGCGCAACATCGAGGCATTCAGTCCCACCTGCTCAAGCAAATCGACAGCTCGGTCGCGACGCTCCGTCGCCGTACCGATACCATGAATCTCCAACGGTTCAGTCAGCACATCCGCCACCAGCATTCGCGGATTGAGCGAGGAATGGGGATCCTGAAATACCATTTGCGCCTTGCGCTGAAATTCACATTTCTGTTTTGGACTAAGCGACTGAACTTCTATTAGCGCAGCAGTAGGATCTTCCCTGAAAAACACCTGTCCACCTGGATCCGCAAGCTCGGCCCCAAGTGCTATGCGTGCACACGTTGATTTACCCGACCCGGACTCGCCAACAATTGCCAATACCTTACCGCGTCGTACACGCAGATTCACATCACGTGCCGCGGTTATAGTCTGCTGAGGCAACCAACCCTTGCCATGCCTCACGCCGTAGGTTTTACTAACATTCTGTAGTTCAAGAATAAAATCATCGGATTGCGGTAACACTTCTCCCTGCTCAAACTCAGGTATCACCGGTGCCGCAGCAAACAAATCTCTGGTGTAGGGATGAACAGGTGATCCGAGCACCAACTCCGCTGGACCTGACTCCATCACTCTGCCTTTTCTCATTACAACGACTTGATCTGCCATGTTCGCTACTACACCCAGATCATGCGTCACCAGAATCAAGGCCAAACCTGACTCTGCCTGCAGGCTTTTCAACAAACCCAACACTTGCGCCTGCGTTGTCATATCCAGCGCTGTCGTTGGCTCATCTGCTATTAAAAGTTCCGGCTTGGCGACCGTCGCCATAGCGATCATCGCTCGCTGTTGCATGCCACCTGATAATTCAAACGGATAGGCGCTGTACGCGCGCTGCGGATTGTTAAAACCGACACGTTCAAACTCTGCCAGCACCTGCCGCTTTGCGTCACGCGCAGAGCAGTCCCGGTGAAGTTTCAGAATCTCGCCTACCTGATCACCGATCCGATGCAACGGCGACAGAGAACTCATCGGCTCCTGAAAAATCATCGAGATTCGATCACCGCGAATATCCCGCAGACTACGCTCTTTGAGCCTCGCCAAATTGGATACATTACCACGGCAATTGAAGAGTATTTCGCCGCTTCGAATTTGTGCAGACTCGGGGAGTATCCGTAAAACTGCGCGACAGCTCAGCGTTTTACCAGAGCCGGACTCGCCCACCAGCGCAAGCGTTTCCCCGGGATAAACGGTAAAGTTCAACTGCTCAACTATGGACTGTTCTTGCCCGAATCCGATTGAGACGTCGTTTACACACAAAAGTGACTGCATTCTTGCCCTGGTTGTAGCCCTGGTTGTAGCCCTGGTTACGGTTGTGTACAACAGCCACTTAACGGCCAGACCGACTATATGATTAGAGCTTCCTGCGTAATCACATCTGATATTCCCATGAAACAGACAGACAGACAACCGAAGATATTCTCCGGCCCCACGCTCCTTGTCCATACAAAGGACCTAACTACAAATTGAACTACCGGCGGCAGCCATACAAACGAACCACTTTGACCTGCTAAATAGTATTAAAATGACCATCGCAACTATCGCGAATATACCTTCGATCCTTCCACCGGTACACTAGGAGCTGTGCGGAAAGTTCGATAACACGCCTCGAAGCCACAGCCGCCATAGCTGCGTTGACCATTGTTGATAATAACTTGGCTCGACGTAGGCCCTGCTATGTCTGCGTTTTTTCGCGCAAGCTCAGCCGACTGTGGCTGTGAAAAGTTTGTTACCGAACTTCCCGCACAACCTACTAGCCAGCATTACGGGCATCGATGACACGGTCGAACTGACTTGAATCATCGAGTTTACTGGTTAGCCAGACGATCGAGGTTTCCGGGAGTAAATTACGGATATTTTCTTTTATTCGGAATTGCTCCGCTTCTTCATAAGCGTTCAGCCCCTCATCCACTACGATGAGCTCAGGCTTCTTGATCAAAACCCTGGCTAGTGGCAACGATTGGCGAGAGGTTGCAGACAACAATGACCCTGATATACCAGCCGAAGCACCCCTAAGTGTGAGCAGCATAATATCGCGAGTGAGATCGGCGTCCTTTATGACCTGATTTACTATCTCAAGCAACTTGTCCATCGATTCGCTTGCGATGTCTCGTTGCAAAAACCCAAACAGCAGATTCTCCAATACAGTCAACCCGGGATGAAACTCGCTATAGACAAATCGTTGCAGCTGTTTACGCTGCCTATGATTTAGCACATTGTCTACTTCATCTCTGATAAAAATAATTCTGCTGACCACCGAACCTGGGAGCATAATGTCCGGATGATCGTCGAGCACCAAATTTAAAAACAGCAATAACAAAAAGTGACGATCCTGCTCTGCGAGTTCACTTGGTGGCTTTCTTAAAACAGAGCGCGCTTTTACCGCGATTTCTTCAGCAACATTTTCAGAGCTTATCTTAAAACTATCCATAGTCTGTTCGCGACTGAGCTCAGATGACAGGCCTCTTAGTATCATAGTTGCGATTTGCCTGCCGATTCCCTCACCGATATCATCAAAACCGTTGTACGACAAGATACGAGCTACTTCTTTTGAATAAAGAGCATCTCCGGGAGTGGTGTTACTATCGGTTAGTTTTCCAAACGCGAGATTTTCAGCAATCGATAAGCCATAACACCACTCTACTTCGTCAATGCTCCGAGTTGTAATTTTATTCTCTAACAAAGTATCATCGATCAGCGGTCGTACTTCCACTATTTTTCTTAGCTGAGCTCTTAACTGTTCTGGTGCTTGATCCTCTGTCACAGCTTGAAACAAACCATTTCGAATCACACTCAAATCAGCATCCGTAGCCTCCATCACCCGGATATACCAATCATTCAATTCGTCTTCACTCGCGAATTGATAACTCTCATAGTCAACCCACTCACCGTCAAACATTTCCTCACTGTTACCAGCAAGCCGTGCTTCATTGTACTCATGACCTGACAACTGATGCTGCGGGATTTGTTTAATGCTGAGAAGAATATTCTCATGGACTGAGACATTAAAAATAGGAGGAGATGATGCCTGAAACGCGAGTCTACGACTTCTAACCTGCCCGGGCACGTCTCGCAACTGTACAGAGCCGAGCCATGCACTTCCGTAGACTGGATTTCGTAGACTAAGAATAACCTCGGCTATATGCGAACGTACTACTGACTCTGTATCTACAATGGCAACATGCTCACCACTGCTTACTTCCAGATTAAATCCGGCAAGCACTCTCTTGCCATCTTCCTCAGTTACTATGTTGGTCAGCTTTAATGGAAATATTTCGATTTCTTCCCTGGCCGGAACCGATGCAAAGTAATCTGAGTTATCGGAGTCCGCAATCAGGAACTGTTCTGTAAGCTGCTCGTATTTTATCTTTGCATCCTGCTGCATTTGATAGTACTTGAGCAATTCTTTCCAGGGAGCCACCATATCTTTATGCCCGGCTATCGCTGCCACCAATGCACCAACAGTTAGGTGCCCTCTGATTACCAGCAACCCTCCGATCAAATAAAACAGAATCGGTGTCAGCTGATTGATAAAATTATTTATGAATTTAATGTAGAACTTCTGTCGGTATAGCTTGAGACGAACATCAAATAGCTTACCTAACTGATGTGAATAGCCGGCCAGCGAGTATCTTTGAATACCGTGAACCCGTATAGCCTGCGCCCCGCTAACTGTCTCGCCGATATACTCGGAAAACTTTCTTATCCGGCGCACACGCTCGTGGTTAAGCACATTAACTCTTCTCTGCATACGCGGAATAACGAGTATCTGAATAGGAATGAGTGCCACTGACGCCAACCCCAGCCAAGGGCTCTGGATAAACATAAAGGCCAAAACAGTGAGCATAGTGCCACCCTGAAACAAGGGAAGCGTGACCGATTCACTTATATAGCCGGTAAGGTTTTCAGTTTCAGAGTTTATTTGTGAGATAAGCTCACCCTGCGATACAACACGGAATTTCTGAATCGGAAACCGCAACATTTGATCGAATAGTGTGTACCGTAATCGGCGGACGAGACGCTCGGCAATAACGCCTTTCCTGATATTTATTGTGAGCTTAATCAGTGCATTCAGCAGATAGAACACCAAAACAGACAGAGTTAATAATATCAGCGCCTGTTCCGGCTCCAGATTCAGATCTAAAATCTCAAATGTGGCAGAACCACCGATTACCTGATTGATGATTATTTTGGGAAGTTCTAACAATAAATATAACGTTGGGAAATATGCCAACGTTATTAAAACAAGAAGCATTTGCTGTCTGGCGCTGTATTTCCAGACAAATTGATTAATTGATTTTTCCATAGTCATAACAACCGGGGAACAATCACCCTGCTATCTATAGTGCTCTTGCTTGCGCTGATCGGTGCACCCTCGTGATTGACAGAGGCTATGGCTAGTGGGTTGTGCGGGAAGTTCGGTAACAAAATTTTCACAGCCACAGTCGTCAGAGCAAGGCGAAAAAACGCAGGCATAGCAGCGCCTACGTCGAGTTTTTTCAACGCAGCTATGGCGGCTGTGGCGAAGAAAAGTGTTATCGAACTTTCCGCACAGCCCACTAGTTCCGATTCACTATGTTCAACAGATGTCCTGCCAATAGGCTCTACATGGCCAGGAGCGCGCTCGCCGACACCGCCATCGCAACTCTGTCGGTTAACGATCAATGACGTAACTCGTCTGCAGGCTTAAAATGCAAATAGAAAGTCACCCGCTTTGCGATGGCAGGCAATACAACCTTTCGGTTTCCCTTTTGCGATTCTGCCTGCTAACTGAACTCCATTAGGAGTAGCGTCGAGACTTCCATCACCATAGTACTTCGCATAAAACCAGTTTTGGTTCTCTGTGTCATAGCCCTCTTCGCGCTTGAACATCACGGTAATATCTTCAAGAAATTTAGCCCGGTTTGCCGAGATTGTTTCATAAGACGCCCCAAACCCTCGGTAACTGAATTTTATCACCACAGTACCCTCAGCACCGTTCACCGAAATTGTTTCTTTGTAGGACTCCAACAACGCACCGTGAGGATGAGTTCCAACACGTGGTCCGGTTTTTCTATAACTGTTTTCAAGCAATCCAGCATGACTCATCGAATTCCAAAGTTTAGCTGCAAATTCAAGATCTTCGGGCCCTCCAAACCATCTTTGATCTGAGGCTGCACTCACTTCAGCATTGATTTGCGCATTTATTGCAGAGGCTGCAGGCAGAATCATCACAGCCATTAAAACTATGTGTACTCGGATCATACATAATTTTTTCAATCTCATGCCGCTTCACCTTGAGTACTGGAAGTATCTGCGTTGTCCGTTAAAACACCAACCTCTTGCTCAACTGGAAACAGCACCGTAAATCTTGCTCCTCCCAATGGAGAACCCGTGCACAGTGTAGTTGCACCGACGGAGTTTGCGTACAGCCTAACCAGCGCCAACCCTAAGCCGGTACCACTGGTTCCTGACTGCTTGTGGCCGTGCAGACGATAATGTCTGTCAAATATACTTTCTCTCTCAGACTCAGGAATTCCAGCACCAGCATCATCCACATGCAACTCTACCGTTTTAAGCCCGGATTCCCATCTTATGGATATCTTCGCACCATTGGCATGTTGCACTGCGTTTTTTAGCAACCGCGTGATGATAAGATTCACAACGGAGCGGTTTGAAGGTATGGTTGTCCTTTCACCGAAGATCTCAATATCAACTTTCCTGTTGTCCCGGTATGGATGAGCAATTGCCTCTATCTCTGAGGACAGTTCAACCGGTTCGATTTTTGGTTTGAAGTTGCCGCTTTCTATCCGATACAGCATTAACATGTTATCGGCCATTGTCTGCAAACCGGATAAATTGTTGTCCAGTTTTTCTGCATGTAGCGCAAGCTCAGATGGCGAATGACGCGCCTGCATCAATTGATCAAGTTCTTTGCGCATTACCCGCAGAGGTGTATGAAGCTCGTGTGCTGTGTCGGCCAGCAGCTTCGACTCGAGGTTCGTATGCTGGTTTAGCTGATATATATGTTTGTTCAGTGCTTCGCCTAAGGGCTGTAATTCTTTATCAAATGAGCGCAGTCTGAGACGAGACCTGGAGTTGGTCCTGCTATAGGCCTGAACCTGCCTGGTAAATCGCGATATGGATGACAGGGTGGCAGTCGTCAGGGCCAGACTAATCAGGAAAGCAGCAATGAATGCCAATGGCGTAAACAAGAGCAACGTCCTTAGTACTGACTTTCTTGCATCTCGAATAAAGTCTGTATTGTCAGCCACTATCAGCCTTAGTTTTTGCGGTGGCTGACCCTCTGCAAAAATATCAAATTGATGTTCATAAACCCCTAGCACTACATTTCCGTAATCAATGAGCCTCTGACCTTGATGCACCCCGACGTGCGGCAGGCTATCACCTCCAAGGTTATGAGAATCAGTGATGTATTGACCATCCATTGTTTTGAATTCAAAGAATTGTGAACGGTCTTCAGGGCTTATTTTTAGCCTGCTCGCCCAATCAGGGTATAAAGTAAAGATATTTACGCTATTGGCATAGCCCGCGTCAGTCAGAGCTACCGCATATTTTCTGAGGCTTGAAAACAACTCTTTTTCTGCAAAGGCAGCGGCCTGGCGATACAACAATATCTCAGCCACCGCAGTAACAAGGAGTAACCCGAACAGCACCCCCAAAAACACTTTGATGCGTAGAGATTTCATAGCTCTGAGGAAACCACCGCATTCTTCTTCATATCACTACTACCGGACGATTGCTACTGGAGAGATTTACTAATAGACAGCCGATCCTGTCAAAATGTTCAATAAACGAGAGATCATCTGCAATAGAGACAGACACACGTGTAAGTGAGGATTCCCGCAAGTTCTTATCACGCCGAACCAGATCATAGTTGAAGAATGCACTGCGCGAGCCAAACTAAATTACCAAACAAATTCATAAGGCCAGCCTAAAACTGATACCTCAGAAACAAAAAAAGCCGGGACGCAAAAGCAGCCCAGCCAATATACAGATTTCCCAAAATCCGTTAGTATTTTTAGTCTTCCCTGTTGCTATCCGTGCCAGAGCAAACGCTCTGGCACGGAACTTCTAATTAGCAATACGCGCTGATTAGAACGCTTTAGTCAGCAGAAGACGATAGTCAAGCAAGTCACCAGAACTGTCGCTGTCATCTGTAAACGAGTTAAGACGAGTGCTGATGTTCATACCGTTGCCTAGATCATAACCAAGATCGAAACGAAGAAGCGCATCGCCATCGTCTACATCACCAGCTTCACCCTCAAAGGTAATTCCAGCTGAGAAATCACCCCAACCGTAGCTGGCTTTTGCACCAATGGTCTCACGACCAAGATCGAAATCTTTGAATGCAACCGCAAGAGAAACTCCAGCGATCGAGTAAGAAGCACCGACTGACAACTCATCTCTGTCATCGTCAGTACCCACACCAATACCGATGCCAAATCCAGCAGCACTGAACTTCACACCAACGCCATAACGATCGCTGCTGCCAGATGGAGAGGCGTTAGCGCCGAACGTCAAGCCACCGAAAGTACCTGTGTAGCTTATACCAAAGTTTTCACCGTCGATATCTGCCAACGGATCACCAGCAAGCTGTCCGTAACCGATTGCGTCAGGCACTTCACCAACACGGATATCACCGAAGTCACCTTTGATACCCAAGTGAATGTTATCACCAGTAGCAACATCACCAACCAAGCCAAGGTCAGTACGATAATTTGCATAGCCTTCGAGGCCATTATTCAGTGTGCCAGTTGCTTTCACATTGATGATCGAGTCATCACCGAAAACGGTAGGGTCCCCTGGACGTGCGGCAGAAACAACGTCTGCAGCAGTTGCGAAGATAGTGTCTCCGTTCGCGTCTACACCAATAGGATCGCCTTCGTTGATAGCATCAACATCTTCGGCGTCACTGGCAAGGATACCAATAGCAACCTGACCCGATAGAGTCACTGTGGTGCCTTCTGCCTGAGCAAGTGGTGATGCAGCAATACCTGCCAATGCCAATGCTGCCGCCGTCTTAGTGTGTTTCATTATGTTATTTCTCCAGTCAGGTATTTCTGATTGTGTCATTGAAAATAAAAAAGCTGGCAACATTACTTGCCATTTGCAAATCGCCTCGTTCCCACCCCATTTGACCAGTTGGCCTCAGCGACAGCGCACTGCAGTGACACCGAAACGGCCTATCACGACAATGTGTGGGAATATGCTAACGAGCTATTTGCACAAAAACAACACTTTTTTGGCGCATTGCCCTGCAAAAATGGTTGCCATAGTGAAATTTTGTGAAAATATCCTGGCATTATTCGGGTTTTATACTAAGGAGATGGCTGAAAACCCCATTCTTTGTGGTTATTTTGCGACGAATCAATTCAGCGAGCCACAGGAAACTTGCAATTTAGACACTTTTCCAATTACGCCTGCTGCGCCACCTCGTTTTGCTCGCCTCAACGATCGGACACTGACTTATACTGACGAGCATGAGCCAAAGCCAAAACCGCCATCGCCAGTTGCGAGCATTCTGTCAAACAGCAAAAACCGGCAGCATCTCCCGGGCCGCAAAAAGACTTCAGCTTAGCCAACCCTCCGTTTCGCTGCAGATTCAGTCGCTAGAGAAGGAAATTGGCATCCTTTTGTTTGAACGCCGCGGCCCACATATCCGGCTGACACCCGCCGGACAACTCCTACTGGAAATGGCAGAGCCATTGGTTGACGGCATGGACAACCTAGTAGATACGTTCAAAGCCACGGTTAGCAAGGTAACAACCGGTCCACTTGATATAGCGGCTGGCGAATCCACACTACTCTATATACTGCCAGAACTTACCAAGCATTTTATGGATCAGTACCCCAGCATCACAGTGCGACTGCACAACGTCACCGGCAAAGACGGCACTGCAATGATGCGGGATGACTCAGCAGACTTCGCAATCGGCGCAATGGATGAAGTGCCTGCGGACCTTACTTACTACCCAATCTACAACTACAAACCGATCCTGATAGTACCGGTTGGTCATCCACTGGCTAACAGTGGATCTGTAGCCGCAGAAGACATCAGTCCTCACGGTTTAATTCTACCGCCGAGAAGTCTCAGTACCCTCAATCAAATCGATGCTGTGTTTCAGAAACACGGCCTGCCCTGTCAAGTAGTACTCGAAGTGGGAGGCTGGGAAGTTATAAAACGCTACGTTGAGCTTGGCCTTGGCATAAGTATCGTAACCAGTTTCTGTCTTCGCGGTCACGAGAATTTAATTAAGATTCCAGTTGATAATATCTTCCCCGAACGCAGCTACGGGGTTGTCATTCGTCGCGGGAAGTTTTTATCGCCGCAAGCCAAAGCTTTTCTAGAATTTATGGAGCCGGGTTTTTTCACTACGAATGACGATGCCTCTGCTACGGAGCATTACAACGAAAACGCTAGAGCGTTAAACGACTTAAAAGACAGCTTGGGTAAAACTGAAGCACTTTTATAATCAACGCCGATGTATGTTTAAAACAAGGATCGAAGAATTGAATTGCCCGCTGGTCAACTCTTGCCCAGCCGGATCAACTCTTAACAAGCAGTGACAAACTATGGTCTGGAAACCTCATTCAACCGTTGCAGCAGTAATAGAACGCGACAACAAATTTCTGATGGTCAAAGAATTAATCGATCGGCAACCCGTTTTCAATCAACCAGCGGGTCATCTCGAAGACAGTGAGAGCATGCTCCAAGCGATAGTGCGTGAAGTGAAAGAGGAAACCGCATGGGATTTTACACCTCGCGGAATTATTGGTATTTATCGCTGGCGACACCCCGCCAAACTTCACACATATATGCGAACTTCTTTCTTTGGTGAAGTTGGCAATTATGACTCTTTACAAAAACTGGATAGCGTCATCCTTTCTGCTGATTGGTATAATCGTTCGGAGCTTGAAAATATGAACCTTCGAAGCCCTATGGTCTTGCGCAATATTGATGACTACTTAAGTGGGAAAAATTATCCGCTGGAGCTACTACAAGATGTTTAAGGCACTATCCCAAACCGTGCTCTTCCGTTGAGTATTGAAGTTCAACAAGTTGTCCTGGGGGTTTCCGGCGGAGTAGATTCAGCCGTAGCTGCGCATATATTAAAACAAAGTGAAGAATATAATGTTCAAGCAGTGTTCATGCAAAACTGGGATGAAGAAGGTGACGATTATTGCACAGCAGTTGAAGACTTCCGAGATGCATCCGGTATATGCGATCTACTGAACATACCATTGAGTAGTGTAAATTTCTCTGAGGACTACTGGAGAAATGTATTCGCAGAATTTCTTGAAGAGTACACATCTGGCAGAACCCCCAATCCGGACATTCTCTGCAATAAAGAAATCAAGTTCAAAGCATTTCTGGATCATGCAAAGTCACTCGGTGCGAGTAAAATTGCAACCGGCCACTATGTACAAACGGATTACGCAGCAGATGGCAGGGTCAGGCTGCTGCGTGGTGCGGATCAAAATAAAGATCAATCATACTTTCTGCATACGCTTAGCCAGAAGCAACTCGCGCATGCTCTTTTTCCGGTTGGCAAACTACAAAAGACTGATCTGCGCGATCTGGCACAGGATCTTAATCTGCAGGTTCATGATAAAAAAGACAGCACAGGGATCTGTTTTATCGGCGAGCGGAAGTTTGCAGATTTTCTAGCCGAATACGTCGCTGCAAAACCAGGCGTAATCAAAACCCCGGACGGAGACGTTGTCGGCAATCACAATGGAATTGCGTTTTACACTATTGGCCAGCGCCAGGGGCTCGGCATCGGTGGCAACGCAAACTATCCGGCAGAGCCGTGGTATGTCGCAGATAAACTCGTCGACTCAAACGAATTGATAGCTGTACAAGGCCATGACCACCCTCGCCTGCACAAAAACACCTTGCAAGCCGTTAAACTTCACTGGATAAGACAATCACCATCTGACGGTTTCAAATGCACTGCGAAGACCCGATATCGACAACAAGATCAGGAATGTACGATTCATTTCAAGAGCGACACCAGGGCAGTGGTGGATTTTGATCACAGTGTACGTGCGATCACTCCAGGACAGTCGATTGTTTTTTACGACGGTGATGAATGTCTGGGTGGTGGAATCATTGAAAAAGCGTCAGACTAGCCAGGAGTCTGCATTGATGATTGATCATCAACAATTCATAATTCGTCAGGGAAATATAAAATTTGCACAAGCTTACTGGTCGTGTGAAAACTCGAGCTTTTTCAAGAATGGTGTTTTGTAGTTGATTACCTCACTGGAAAATCAAACAATGGCTCTGTCAGGGCTATTTCTCACCGCAGGGCTGGTACAAAACATTGCCTCTTCCGGCGAGTTTGATGAAGACAATATGCGCGTTGCCCTTGAGTCAGTTTTTACGCTGGACGCCGACTCGGTCGAATCGATTTATGGCAGCAAAGAGAATCTCCGCAGCGGGCAACGCCGACTAATCGATCAGCTCAGTGGCGCAGGCACAAAGCCGGATCTGCAACTTACGCAATATATTCTTAATCTGATTAAGCTTGAGAGTAAATGCCAGTCTGACAATGACCTGCTTGATCGTATTCGCCGTGGTATTGAGAATGCCGAACAGATGCGTACCCACTACGATACGCTCGATGACGAAGTCATCTCTATTCTGGCTAAAATCTATACAGACAACATAAGCAATCTTTCACCTCGCATCGTCGTCCATGGAGCACGTGAATATCTTGAGCAACCCGAACACGCTAACCGGATTAGAGCATGCTTGCTGGCAGGATTGCGATCAGCCGTGTTGTGGAGTCAGTGCGGAGGCACCCGGTGGAAAATAGTTTCCGGCAGACAGAGCTATATACAGCAGGCACGTCGCGACCTGGGACTCAACTAAAACCAGAATTCGTTGCAGCATAGCTACCACATTTCTTTGCGGTTAACCCACAAAACCTGAATGCGAACTAATACATCTGGAGAACCATGTTCCAGAAATTAGCTAATAGCGATTACAAACCTACACTTTAAAGTCACAGCTGGATCAAATTGATGGCCAGAACAGTGATGAGCTGATCAGTCGAAAGAGTGAGGCTATTCACAAATAGTATTCAATGTAACGCTGTACCTCCCGCTACAACTACTTTGAATACCGATTGTTGTGATGCCTCACGCCAAAACACCTCACACAACGTTACCTAACTGCCTGATTTGTATGGGCGGTGAGAGTACGCTTGAGATAACCGAGGCAATCCAAAGTGAACCGTTTGCGCTCGAGTGCAATGTCGAGTACTTCGCAAATGTGATGCAAGAACTCAGAGGTTCACTGCATCGCTTTGAAGAATACACATTCGTCTTTACCCGCAGTGTGGATGAACTCCCGGCTAAGTTCGATCAATTACCCAACCTTGTTGTGCTTGTGATGGGCGACGAGTGGGCCAGAGTTCCAGTATACGCTGAACGGGTACACGCAGTCTTCAAAGCACCCGGACAGCATATGAAGCTCGCTACTCACTACGGCTGGTGGCGATTTAATCTGATGACATCGGTGCAGTATCTTCGTCAGCAATTGAAACGATTCCCACGCTATCACCGTGATCGAATGCAGAATATATTCGCTATTCCATACGGGTACTATCGGTTGCCAAAGCGCACCGATGTTACTCCGATCAACGATCGTTCTCTTGATGCTTCATTCACCGGCAGTATTGATCACAAGAAGGTATTGGGTGGGTTGGTAAAAACTGCCAAAGTATTATCCCGTGAGCGGATGGTTGAAGTCGTGCAGAACTGGAAGTCAGGCAAGCCATATAATATAGACGTTAAACTATCAAGCTACTTTCCAAAAGCAAAAGACAAACCTGAGCATGATGACTATCCGCAGGTCCTGATGGACACTAAAATTTGTCTGTCGCCGCGTGGAACTCACCTTGAGACTTATCGCCTTTGTGAAGGTATGTACTACGGCTGTGTAGTAATTGCAGAGGAACAACCAGATCACTGGTTTGCAAATAACTCACCGGCAATTATTATCAAAGACTGGAATAACCTGCCCGATCTCCTGGATAGACTTTTAGAGAACCCGGAACAACTTAAAAAAATTCAACAAGCCTCACTGGATTATTGGGACTCTACTTTGTCACCAGCGCCAGTAGCTGCGTATATATCAAAAACGCTTTCAAAGTTGACTCCAAAGCTAGCTGCCAACGAAAGCGATGTACAGTCACTGGAATCGCTACATAAGGCTGGTTAGTAACAGTTGGTTATCAATAGTTGTTAACTCAGGGTCGTCAGCAAACCTGCCATCATTTGTGCCCTGGATACCAAGCTGTCAATCTGAATTCTTTCCGCGCGACTTTGCATACCGACGCCAATCACACCGAGTCCGTCGAGTGTTTTAATACCCATACCTCCCGAGATATTCGCAAGCGAACCACTCGCCCCGGTAACAGCATTCAGAGTCAGACCTTGCACCTCTGCAACCTGACACGCATAGCTTAGCAGTGAGTTGTTATCTGATTGCCCGTCATTACATTCCCCTTGATCAGATTGCCATAAGGGCAAGGATACAGATCGATTTACGTGCAGACCTTTATCAGGATTGGGTGAGTTAAGCGCCATTATCTTTTTATAGCTCTCGGCAACATCTGCTTCTGTTACGGCTTCTGAGATCACTTCAGCTGTGCATTTTTCAGCAAAGTTAACCCATTGACCCGATTTTATAGCACCAACTTTGAATCGACATCCTTCGGTGCTCATTTTGTCAATGTCCACAATGTGGCGAGCCATTAGCGAAATTGCTGATTCCGAATAACTTTCCGGTACAGAGTCAACTTTTACGTCAAGCTTGTATCGTTGCTCTGCGTACCTTCCGGAATATACGGTTTGCGCATCTCTTGCAGTACCTGGCACCAAAACATATTTACTTTGGCGTGCCGTCGCCTCAATTAACTCCCGTGTCGACGGACAGCCAAGCTCTTTATCAGAGACGATCAAAAACGTCACCGGCAAATTTAACCTATGATCCAGCCGTATGAGCTGTTGCACAGCTACAAGGGAAATATATAAACCAGCCTTCATTGCGGCGATACCAGGCCCCCACAGGTAGTTGCCGTCTCTTCGATAAGGCATTGAAGCAAGGCTTCCGATCTCGTGCACAGTATCAGCGTGACCACAGATCAGTATCCCTGGCTGGTTGCTTCTACCCTGGTTGAACCTGTCGTTGAAATTTCCAGCTGGATTAATGCAGGCTCGCAACGAGTCTGCGTACCCCATACGCCCGGGTATGCGCTCTATCACAGCGCCCATAGTCGCTAGATCGTACGATGCAAGGTCGACTATTTTGTTTACCGCTTTGGAATCAGTTGTAGGGCTCTCTGATTCAACCCATAAACGCAGACCTGCGATCATTTGCTCTGTGTCGAATGGAATTTCGGTAACGTTCATATCTGAATTGTAGAGCGGTTAATATTACAGACAAACATAGTAACCCTACTTTGCGACAGATTGAGAGTTCGATCTTGCATTGACCAGCGCGATTCCAAACGATACCAGCACTAACGCTGCCAACACGTTCCAGCCTATGGACTCACCTAATATGACATAGCCAAACACTACGCCAAACACCGGTGCAAGAAAGCTATAGACAGCCATATCTGCAGCCGGATACACAGATAGCACCCAAAACCAGGACAAAAACCCGACACTGACAACCACCAACACCTGAAAGCTAAATATTCCATAAATTAACGCTGTGGGCTCGCGCCATGTTTCTCCGATCCACAATGCACCGAATATCAGCAACGGTGCAGACACCGCAAGTTGATATAACAGCTGCATCTCTGGACTGGAATTAGACAAACCGGTTGTACGTGCAAGTAATGCAATCGCCGCCCAAAGTATAGAGGCTGTCAGACACAACAGATCACCGGTAAGCGCTTTATCACTTACCGGATCAGCGTTAACCAGTAAAGCCACTACAACACCAATACAAGCCAAACCTAACCCCAGCATACGAAGCTTAGTCAAAACCTCCCCCGGGATTAGAAAATGCGCTCCGACAGCTACCCAGACAGGCATGGTGTAAAACAACACAGACGCTCTGGCAACCGATGTATAGTCGAGCCCGATGAATACCATCGTAAACTCAAGTGCAAAGAGAATTCCGGCAGCGATACCTGGCCACAAACTCCCATCAGTGACGCTCAGCCTTCTTCTCATCAGCAGTGCAAATATCAGCACTGGCACAAACGCACAGGCAGAACGCAGCCCGGCTTGAAATACCGGATTCATTCCAGCGTTTACGAGTTTGACCAACACTTGATTGAGCCCTAAAAGGGCTGAAAACAGTACCAGCACTATAGCGCCGAAGCTGTCGATACTTGGTTTACGCTCCATTTCAGGCTTGCGCTGCCAATTCAGTCGCACACTGATGGCACTGACAATCGTCCGGTAACCTGAAACTTATCTATAAGATTCTGCACCAGTCCGCTATCAACAGACTCCTGTACAAATGATATTAAAAACTCGGCCGCCTCGTCGTTGCCTGGTTTACAGCCAATAGATTGTTTTACTGAGGTAAAGCTTTCGTCAAGCAGATAAGAACCAGGCAGTGCTGCCTGTTGCTCGATAAGTTTTGGTCGTAACCCCGCAAGAGCTTCAAGCTTTTGCTCCACAAATGCGTCAAAAGCAGTATCGTGGGAGGAAGTTTGAACTACGGTTGCGTACTGAAGATTATCACTTAACCAGAGTTCAAAAGCAGCACGTCTCTTGGCTGCAATACGATTGCCTTTTGCGTCTACTTCGGCAACTGACCTGATGACTGATTCGGGAGGCAACAGATAAGTTGCCTGTATTTCACAGTACGCAGGACTGAACTGAATCGTTTTGGCACGCTCTGGCTCTGCCGCTATATTCGCAATATCCCAAACGTCTTTTGCAGCAGCATCGGCAACATCGCCCGGCCCATTGAAAGGGATAAGTGCCGCCTCCACCCCAAGCTTTGCAGCGATTGCTCTCGCTATGGCGGGAGATACTCCATCCGGGGCTCCGGATTCGCTCTGGCTGTTAATAAGAAGAAAGTTGGACATGTTTAGACCAACTCGCAACACACCTGTAGGCGCGAGTTGATCTATAATAAGCTGGTTCATGATCGAGACCTGATGGACACACGATTGCAATCGTCCGAATCATAACACTCGAAGCAATTCCGTCAGGATTTAGTTGGTCTTGCTGGCAAACCATCTTCAGCGGCCAGCCTGCGTGTTGCAAATTCAGCATCCAATTTGCCCGGGTTTCCCTCAAGGCGTAAGCAAACACCCTTATAGCGACACCGGGACTCAACTACACTCGATAGCCAAACGAGTACCCTGATAAGGGGTAATCAATACCTTCGGAATGGTTACCAATCCGTCCTCATCAGCGGTGACATTGCCGCTACCAACAGTTTCTCGTTTGTTACTGTCAACCGCAACCCAGCCACACTGATCACCTGGGTTTACTGCAAATTGCTGCGAGTTTCGCGGTGTGATGTCAGCCGTTTGTGAATCAGACTTGGATCGAATAGAAATTTCGTAGCGGCCAGGCTTATCTACAATAGACTTTGCAAAATTGGTATGCGGCGTAGCCCATTCGATATCCAGATTATAGGTATCAGTTTGCTTCGGGCCAGGCAACGATGGACCAGAACCGGATGCGTTTGAAATAGCCGGAAAGCTGAGACTACGCGGATAGCGCCACGGGAAATTCACATCAGCACCAAAACCAAACAACGGTTTAACAATGGCACTAAACCCAAGCCAAGCGTGCGCAGCATCCTCGACGTATCGCGATGAATAACCAACCGATGCGTCATTAAAGACTTTAGCCATTGGCGCACCTTGTGTTTTCCAGTCGATTACCGTGTCAGCTTTGCCATGTGACAACATGAGATAAGCCATCCGGTCGCCGCGCCGCTCAATAAGCTGCTTGTGATGGTTCATCCAGTCCCAGACACCTGTGCCGTTATAACGAGCAATCGGACCCGAGTACGGCCCACGAATTTTCACCGGTAGATTGTCAGACTGACTACCCCAAAGCAGTTCCAGGTTTTCCTGAAATTTAGGGCTTGTACTGTAGTTGGTCATCGCTTCATTACCAAAGATACCGGCAAACACATTGCCATAACGAGTTCCAAGTGAAAGCGACCCGGAAGCTCCCATTGAATGCCCGAAAGCAGATATCAATTGCGAATCTACATTAATTTCCGGATCTTCAATGGTATCTTTGATCGCCTTCATCACACGCTCTTCAGTGAAGTTGGCGATAGTGCCTGATGTCGGTATTGCGCCGTCTGTTGCATAGTTGTGTTCAGCCGAATATCCAAACCACCATGAGTGAGTTTTAGAGCCCCGTCGTGACCCTGGATCCTGCGGGAATAACTGAATCACCTGCCAGCCGTATTCTGTTTCTTTTTTTGTCGCAAGTTCTTCGCCGTAGGCATGGGGTCGCACCAATAGCGGGTAGGCACTACGCTTTCGATATCCGGCAGGAAGAGTGATAGCATAGTTGTAAGCATAGCCATTAAAGGTCGGATTCCAGTTGGCATAGTCCATGTACTGGGTGTACAGGCGACCCTTACCACGGTTTTGCGACAAAGTTAAAACAGGCCTCGGCTCAGCGACCACTTCCGACACCGCACCGGTAAGCGCGTTTTCACCAGGCACAATGGCAATATTCTCCCGACCACCAGCAACCGTAGTAACAGCGTAGTAAAAGGTACCATTGTTAGGTACGGTGTTGACAAACAGCCCGTTGGCCTCTGCAAGCGGGTCGCCCAGATCGTTAATCACATACGTTGTTGGGACAGATCCGTGAGCATGCTTGTTAACAGAAGTGTCGTTATCGAGTGGCCCCCACTTGCCAGTGAGTTTTTCTGCGGCACTAATATTTGCAGGAGTTAAAGGAGCGTTGTGACGATACACATGGTATCCGACATCGCCCTGAACTTCGGACCAAGTCAAAAAGGTCTGACCGTTGCGGTGCTCTGCCTGCAAAGCCTTAACCGTTGAACCCTTGTTCTCTACCACACCAACCAAGGCAGCACTGACGGCAGGTTTCGGATTCGCTGATATCTCTTTGCCCAGTAAACCTCTCGCAGATACTTCTTTAAGCGCCGCGTCGCCTGGTTTTGTAGCTGCCGGTACTTCGCTAAAGGTAACTGCAGAGCTTGTTTGTGACTCCGATGGCGTTACTCGTGGCAATTCTGGTGGCAATTCTGGTGGCAATTCCGGTGGCAATTCCGGTGGTGATACTGCAGGAGGGTTGATTGATGGCAACTCCCCTGATTCAAAACGGGTATTAAAAACTGTATCAGTAAACACCCATGACGCAGCGTTCGTTTCCCGCTGCCAAAATCGCAGCGTCACCGGTTTACCGTTATTCGGCAACCCATCAATAACATGCTCCCACGGCTCGTTATCGAACAGGCGAACTCCACTGTCATGCAGCCCGGATATATCAGGCGACGCTCCAATGGTTATCCGCCACTGGTATACCTCCTCGGTTCCGGGACTAAAATAAACGCTTGAACCACTTTCAATTACAGCACCGGACAACGGATGCGTAATCACTATGTATTCGTCTGACAGTGCACCTTGAGCACTTACTGACGTCACCGACAGTGACATGAACAGCATAAGTAGCACCGCCAGAACGCCGCTACGATATGTGAATGAATAGTTATTCAAACGATTAACGTCCTTCTTTTCGATTACTTGATTTTGGATATATTGGTACATTGGCATAATATAATCTATAGGCAATTAATAGACAGACGTGTTCCGCTTCCGGCGAGAATCGATACAGAAGGTATCGTCAACAATTGATCGTTATCAACTGTACTGCTACCAGAACCTACCCTACTGTTGTTGCTAATACTGCTGGCGGTCCAGCGACATCGGGTACCTGGGGTCGGTCGAAATGAATTGGTGTTACGCGGTGTTATATCAGCAATTTGATTGATGCTTGTAGAGCGTAGCGAAATCTCATAAGTATTTGCTGAATCGACAATACTACGATGAAAGTTATTTATCGGAGTTGCCCACTCTATATTAGTGTTATAGAGATCGTCACCGACCCCCGAAGGCTGCAATGCACCTGAGCCAGACGCATTGTGAATTCCAGGGAAACTAAGATTCTCAGGATACCGCCATGCGGTTTCGTCACCGTTGCCAAACCCGAATACACTCTTGACAACGGAGTTAAATGCCAACCAATTGTGCCCGACACCTGCGAGCGCGCCTGCTGAGTAACCGACACGCGCCTCTGTAAAAGCACTCACTATCGGACGGCCTTGGGTCTGCCAGTCAATCACCGTGTCATCCTTGCCATGATCGACCATGAGGTAGGAAAAACTATCACCGCGCCGACGTACCAGTTGTTCATGGTGGTTCATCCAGTTCCACACTCGCGTTGGTTGCGAACCCGACGAATCGTAATCCTGAATCGCGCTGTTATGCCTGCCGTTATTAACGATTGGTAAATTGGCAGACTGCGATCCCCACAATTGAGTGAAATCCGACTGAAATTGCGGGCTGCTTGAATAATTCGTCATCGGTTCACTTGCATAGATGCCAGCGAACACAGATGGATAACGCATACCGTAGGTCAAAGCACCGGAACCACCCATTGAGTGTCCGTACAAATGAATAAGATCACTATCTACATTGAACTGGCCATCGTTAACAAGAAAGTCCACCGAAGATAAAACCCTCTGTTCTGTAAAGTTTTCAACCACACCAGATGACGGAAAAGAACCTTGTGTCAGATAGTTGTGATCTCTGGCAAATCCATACCACCAACTGTGCAAACTACCTACCGTATTGCCCGGATCACTGGGGAACAGTTGTATAACGGGCCAATTAAATTCCGTCTGTTCTACAAACTTGGGCTTTTCACCGTAGGCATGCAGATAAACACGCAACGAATACGCACGCGATGGATCGTAGTCCACAGGCAGCGCTACCGAGAAATTAAAAGCATACCCCTGCAGGGTCGGATTCCAGTTCGAATAATCCATGTACTGCGTGTAGATTCGACCTTTGCCACCATTGGTGGAAACAGTGAGTACTGGTCGTGGTGTACTTACAGACTCAAAAACCGGCTGCGTCGTAGCATTGCTGCCAGCTACAATGGTTCTGTCTTCCCTGCCACCAACAACAGTGGTAACCGCATAGTATGCATTGCCTTGTAAATCATCCTGGGTTGTGAACACAAATAACCCCTGATCTTCAGACAACGGCTGGCCTAGATCACTTATAACGAAATTACGTGGTACATCATCAGTACCATAACGATTAACCGATGTGTGCTGATCCACCGGGCCCCATGGATCGGTCACCCGCATGGCTGATCCCAGGTTACTACTGGTTATGGGTGCGTTGTGACGGTACACATGATAGTCAACCCCGGAACCGGCTTCACTCCAGACAACAAAAGACTGGCCGTTTCGGTGACCGACAGTGATTCCACCAGCGACACCACCGGCGCTGCTTGCATCCCTGTCATCACCCGCAATATTGTTCGTATCACCAACGTTACCCGTGAAAAGATTACCAACCGACGTGCCACCGGCATTCGATCCGGAACCAGTGTCTCGGTTGAGATCGACATCATTGCCACTACAGGCAGCAAGTGACGAGATCAGAACCAACGAAGCAGCAATTTGTTTCACAAAACACTCTCAAGAGACAGTCGGAAAATCGACTAGTGATAGATTCGGTAATACCCTGCCCACGTTATCAGTCTTGTCGAAATTAGACTGTGCTGCGCGTTAACTTATTGAAACACACATATACAGGTACAGCTCAAAATGTGCGGCGATAGACACAAGGATTTAACTTACTATCAGACTCGTGGTCGTTCCGCGCACCATTTACAACGCACATTATAAAGCGGTACCTGACCAGAAACTTAAACTGTCTGTAAACTGATCCGCAAAAGCGCCATAAACCGCAGCAGAAGCAAATATGCCATGAAGAATGATCTTATTTCCCGTTTATGTGATGCGGTGGAAGATGCGAGAGAGGATCTGGTTGAGTTGACGCAGGCATTAATCAGAATCCCGACGATCAACCCGCCAGCCGAGAATTACCGCGAAATATGCGAATTAATAAGGGACAGGCTGTCGAGCAAAGGATTCAAATGTGAGTTGATTCGGGCGACTGGCGCACCCGGAGACAGCGATAAATTCCCGCGCTGGAATGTTGTCGCCCGTCACGAGGGCACCCATACCGGCGACTGTGTTCATTTTAATTCCCACACCGATGTAGTCGCCGTTGGCGACGGCTGGACTGTTGATCCATTCGAGGGATTGATTTCAGAAGGTAAAATTTATGGCCGTGGTGCATGCGATATGAAAGGCGGTCTGGCGGCTTCAATTATCGCTGCTGAGAAATTTGTAGAAATCTGCAACGACTACCGAGGCGCGATAGAGATCTCCGGGACCGCGGATGAAGAGTCTGGCGGATTTGGCGGTGTTGCCTACCTGGCAGAACAAGGGTGGTTTAACCCGGAGCGCGTGCAACATGTTGTCATTCCCGAACCACTCAATAAAGACAGAATCTGCCTCGGGCATCGTGGTGTGCTGTGGACTGAAATAGAAACCTATGGCCATATTGCTCACGGATCAATGCCTTTTCATGGTGACTGTGCAGTACGCCACATGGGAGCTGTAATTGAAGCACTGGAACAAAAAATATATCCCGAACTTTTAAAGAAAAAAACCTCCATGCCGGTGGTACCAGAACAGGCACGTCAATCAACACTGAATATCAATTCGATTCATGGTGGACTATCAGAACCCGACGAGGACTACACCGGACTACCAGCGGCACTCGTTCCAGACAGATGCCGTATGGTACTCGACCGTCGATTTATCATTGAAGAAGACATAGATGAAGTTCGGCAGGAACTACAATCACTACTACTGGAAGTCGGCAGCAATAGGCCAAAATTCAAGGTCAAATCCAAAGAGCTGTTTTCAGTGATTCCGACGATGACAAAAAAAGATGCACCGATTGTTAAAGCCGTCACCGATGCCATACAACAAGAGCTTGGTAGGGAACCAGACTATGTCGTATCACCCGGTACTTATGATCAGAAACATATTGATCGAATTGGTCGGCTTAAGAACTGTATTGCTTATGGACCTGGGATTCTTGATCTTGCACATCAACCGGATGAGTATGTTGGTATTCAGGATATGGTTGATTCTACCAAGGTGATGGTTAGATCACTGGCTTCGCTTCTTCAACCCTAGGAGCTTGTCCGAGAATGAATGATCTACTGCGAAAGCGATCTTTTGGCCAGCTATTGCGATCGATATCGTTAAATATGAATGACTATTCGCCTCAATCGATCGAAATATCTGACTCAAAATCTCACTTTCTCGATAC
>CALIHW010000119.1 GCA_938020525.1 uncultured Granulosicoccaceae bacterium
TTCACCGACAGTGAAATGAAGCATCCTTCCTCTTTTATGTATTTTACACTGATATACCAGCCTGAAAAACTAACCTGCTAGCTGATTTATGCAACACTCGGGTATAATAACTGCCTCAGACGGCGTGCAGAGACACAGTTCATAATTCACTGAAGTTGCAAATATTTGAACTCGATCAGCAACGACCAACAATAAAGGGAATTTTGCGTTTCAAAACTCGCTCTTATTGGATGATAAGGAGTATCGGGAATCGTTGTGAACTTTCTGTGATATTTCAGTTATAAATCCCTTAGCAATTCGACACACCGCATTTAATTATTAACGAAACCTTGCCGTTAACGAGCCCTCTAAAAGGGATTCGCAGGCTTGAAACCGGGCTTGCACAACACTACATTAAAACTATTCGGATTTTGGGAGCTCACATTGGATAGAAGAACATTTGTTAAAATACTTGCAGGTACTGTGGCAGCACCAACTGCAACATTTGGTATCCACAAAACTATTCTTGCCAGTGAAAACGCAAATACGCCAAAGACCATCAAAGTCACTATGAACGGAGACCAGGTGGAAAAAATAGAAATGTCAGAAGCAGAGTGGAAAAAGCGGCTTACTCGTGAAGAGTATCGCGTGCTTCGCAAGGCTGGCACTGAAAGGCCCTTCACCAGCAAACTCAACGATGAGAAGCGTACCGGAACCTTTGTCTGTGTCGGTTGTGACTTGCCATTATTCACCTCTGACACAAAATTTGATAGCGGCACCGGTTGGCCAAGTTTTTATGATGCGATACCACATCACATTGACACCAGTACAGACTTCAAACTGATCTATCCACGCACCGAGTATCATTGTGCACGCTGTGGCGGACATCATGGTCATGTATTCAAGGACGGTCCAGCTCCAACCGGTCTTCGTTACTGCAACAACGGTGTTGCCTTAAAGTTTATACCTGCCTGATTCAGGTATTCCGATTCCAGTCACGTGGTTAATCAATAATGTTAAAATAAAAAGTTATTGCCCCTTTGTTAAAAAGCGGGAAATGTTCCGTCTTTTAACCTTCTATTCTCCAGAAATACTCCCCTCTTGCCGCTGGATCAGTTACCAGCGGCTCTTTTTTTAATCACTTAAACACCCTTATAACCTCATCTTCTGCTCGCTTGCCTAATCTATGCCTTCAAAGACCTGTACAGTGTTGCTCTGCATACACTCGCGGTTTTGTGTGTGGGGTTTCTGTTGATATCATCACCAACCGCAAAACGTAAAACGTAAAACGTAAAACGTAGGGGGGATAAGCTGATCCAAAACTGCAACCCTGTAGACACACAATACAGATAAGACATCTAAACAGACGCAGACTCCAAAGCGCATCCACCAATGCCGCTCATGAACTATCGCCTTCTCAAAACGAGATCAAACAGGGAGTCATTCATTGGATGCGCAGGCTTATCCCCCTACGTTATACTGTAACTGTTGCAACTGATCTATAAGGCGGATGATCATGGAAATTATAGAAGCTGATATACACAACCTTTCCGGCGTTGCTCGTTTGTTTGACCTGTACCGACAGTACTACAGTTGCCAACCTGATCTGCCACTGGCAGCTCAATTCATCAAAGAAAGAATAGAGTGCGATGAGTCGGATATCTTTATCGCTATTGATGGAAATTCTGTGGCAGGCTTTGTTCAGCTCTATCCTTCATTTTGCTCTGTAGATGCGTGCAAAATATATATTCTTCATGATCTTTACGTCGATGAGACCTATCGTGGCGCCGGTGTCGGCAAGCGCCTGATGAACCGGGCTTTTCTCTGGGCAAAAGAAAACGGTGCCGGTCGAATAGACCTGCTAACCGAGCATACAAATCATGCCCAATATCTATACCAAAAGCTCGGCTACAAGAAAGTTCTGCAGGACTATCATGCTTACTCCCTGAAGATTAGCCAGGATCAGCTTACGTAGTATCGCAGACCAATCTCCCACGGTATTCACAACTTAATTCCTGCCTTGGTGGGTCGTTTGGAAAACTCGATATTACGGCTCGAATTCTACAGTCGCCATAGCTGCGTTAACCATTATTGATAAATTTGCTTTGACATAAGCTCTGCTATGTCTGCATTTTCTCGCCTTGTTCTGACGCCTTGTGCTGACGCCTTGCTCTGACTCCTGTAACAGTGGCTGTGACTGCGAAATGTTTGTTACCGAACCTCCCCCACGGCACACCAGTCTCCCCATGATTTCTGTCCGTAATCGGGATACTCCGCCAGCCGTAGAATCAGGATATACTCCACACTACTCCGCCACGCTTTCAATCCATGCTGAGCTTCATTCTGCGCAGATTACTGCAATCAGTGTTCGTCATGCTGGCTGTCAGTCTAATCGCGTTTTCTCTGTTTCGTTTTGTTGGCGACCCGATCGCACAAATGGTCGGCCAGGAAACGTCTGTCGAAGATCAGGAAAACCTGCGCGATCGACTCGGCTTAAACGATCCGCTCACAACCCAATACGGGCGTTTCGTGAGCAACCTGAGTAAAGCCGAGTTCGGCTACTCCTATCGAACCCGCCAGCCAGTCAGTGAAATGATACTAAGCCGCTTACCGGCGACATTGGAGCTTGGTGCAATATCACTTATTATTTCGCTACTGGTAGGCATACCGGCAGGCATCTACACAGCACTTAAACGCGGTGCACTGTCCAATGCACTACTCATAGCTACACTCATTGGCATTTCAGTGCCCACTTTTGTCATAGGCATCTTTTTGATTTACCTGTTCGGTGTTTCACTGGGTTGGTTACCCACTTTTGGTCGTGGCGAGACCGTGGCACTCGGCTGGTGGCAAACCAGCTTTTTGACCTTGTCTGGTTGGAAGTCTTTATTGCTTCCTGCGATAACACTGGGGATCTACCAACTCACTCTGACCATGCGTCTGGTAAGGGCCGAGATGCAGGACGTACTGAAAACCGACTACATCAAATTTGCCACTGCCAGAGGTATCAACTACCGATCACTGTATATGAATCACGCTTTTCGCAATACACTGGTACCAGTGGTAACAATTATCGGTTTACAGCTAGGCGGCATCATCGCTTTTTCAATTGTAACCGAGTCAGTATTTCAATGGCCAGGTATGGGATTGCTGTTTCTGGACTCTATTCGTTATGTTGATATTCCTGTGATGTCAGTTTATCTGGTCCTGATTGCACTGATGTTCGTTGCAATCAATCTACTGGTGGATATGCTCTACCTGGCTATTGATCCACGGGTACGGCTCAAGGGCGCTCATGGATAGTCGGCGGACAAGCAGACTCACTCAACTCCAGGTAATCGCATGACTACCTGGTGGCGACGCTGGTCAAGAGAGAATGAACTCGCCTGGTTATTTCTGAACAATCGGGTAGCGCAGCTGGCGGCATTGATTGCCTTGCTGTGTATTGGTGGTGCAGCCTTGTCGCCTTGGCTTGCCCCTTCTGATCCATACGATATAGCCAGCTTAGATATTATGGACTCACTGATACCCCCGGCGTGGAGCGATATCGGTGACGAACGGTTTCTTATCGGTACGGATGATCAGGGCCGTGATTTACTCTCTGCCATTCTATACGGTACAAGACTGTCTTTACTGGTTGGTTTGTTATCAATCACTTTTGCCAGTGTACTCGGCGTCACTGTAGGGTTGATGGCAGGCTACCTTGGTGGACGATTCGATGCGATTGTTATGCGCATTGCAGATATACAGCTTAGTCTGCCAGCGATTCTAACCGCGCTGTTAATAGACGGTATAGCGAGAGGTATATTACCCAGAGACAAACACGACAGCTTAATGATTGTGGTTCTAACTGTGGCGATAGGTTTATCCCTGTGGGTCAATTTTGCCAGAACCGTTCGAGCTTCAACATTTGTCGAGCGCAATAAAGAATATGTACAGGTCAGTGAGATTATGGGCATGCATCCGTTGCGGATTATGTTTGTGCATATACTGCCAAATATACTCGGCCCTGTACTGGTTATCCTGACCGTAGATCTGGCCGTCGCCGTACTGCTGGAAGCCACTCTCTCTTTTCTGGGCGTAGGTGTACCACCGAATCAGCCGTCTCTTGGCACACTGATTCGCATCGGCACTGAGTACATGTTTAGTGGCGAATGGTGGATTGTGATTTTCCCCAGCGCCATGCTGATCACAATGATTATCTCTATCAATATTCTCGGTGACTTTCTCCGTGACGCATTGAACCCGAGGTTGCGTTGACAGCACTACTAAACATAGAGAACCTCAGTGTAAAGTTCCCTACTCGCTTTGGTGAATTCACGGCATTAGACAGCATAGATCTCGCCGTGTACAAAGGCGAGATTCACGGCCTTGTTGGTGAATCAGGGGCAGGCAAGTCGACCATAGGGGCTGCGGTTATCGGTCTGCTGCAAAGTCCCGGCTATATATCCGCAGGTCGCGTCTTGTTTAATGGTGATGACCTGGTGGGCATGGATGATGACACATACCATCAGATACGCGGTGACCGCATCAGTATGATTTTCCAGGACCCGCAAACAAGTCTTAACCCGCTACTGACCATAGCTACCCAACTGATAGAAACCATTCGGCAACACTCAAACGTCAGCCGTAGCGATGCAAGACAGAAAGCCATCTCACTGCTTAAAGAAACCGGTCTGACGGATGTTGAAACAAGAATAGATGAGTACCCGCATCAGTTTTCCGGCGGTATGCGACAACGCGTTGTTATAGCACTGGCGCTGTGCACGGACCCTGAGCTTATCATTGCAGATGAACCCACTACAGCGCTAGATGTATCCGTACAAAAACAAATTCTGGCACTGATAAAATCACTTTGTGCAGAGCGCAATATTGGCATTGTTCTGATTACACATGACATTGGCGTAATTAACGAAATCACTGACCATGTAACCGTATTGCGATCAGGTCGTGTGATTGAAACAGGGCCAACCGCTGATGTACTCGGTAATCCTGCAGAAGAATATACCAGGGCGCTAATGGCCGCAGTACCCAGGCTGGACAAACGTCTCGATCGCTTTAGAAACATTGTCAGTGATGATGAGTTGAATTCTGATGATACTGATTGGCACATACAAGACGCCAGTGCAGCCTACGCCTCGCAATGGTTGCTATCAAACAATAGCTCGCAGCAGCGGCCCTCTGCAAAGTCGGATAATAATCACGACCCGATTCTTTCGGTCTCTGGTCTCGAAGTAACATTTAACAGCGGCCAACCCGGATGGTTTGGTAAAGAGAGAGGGTTTAAAGCACTAACTAATATCAACATTGACGTCTTTCCTGGAGAAGTGCTTGGAGTCGTTGGTGAAAGTGGTAGTGGCAAGTCGACCCTTGCCAAGGCAATTGTCGGACTGGTTAATCCATCAGCTGGCAGCATGATGTTTAAAGGAGATGATTTACCACCCGGTCGACACCGCAGCAGAAAACATCAGGCCCGACGACAGATCCAAATGGTATTTCAGGATCCCTACTCTTCACTCAACAACCGGCAGACGGTAGAAGACATCATATCCGAGCCAATAAATTTCTATAATCTAAGTACCAACAAAACAGACACCAGAAAACTGGTCGCATCGGTACTTAATCTTGTAGAGATGCCACAACGAGCAATGCTTAAGTACCCGCACCAGTTCTCGGGTGGACAAAGGCAACGTATTGCAGTAGCAAGGGCACTGGTTGCACAGCCTGAGTTCCTAATTTGCGATGAGCCTACATCAGCACTTGATGTATCTATTCAGGCGCAACTGTTAAACCTGCTCAAAGACTTACAGCAAACATTCGGTTTATCAATTCTCTTTATCAGCCACAACCTTGCCGTCATTAGACAAATGGCTGATCGTGTCGTGGTACTGAAGAACGGACAGCTAATAGAAACCGCCGGCACTGAGCAGTTTTTTAATTCACCCTCAGATCAATATAGTCAGCAGTTGCTACGTGAAACACCGTCTTTGACGTTTTAGTCTCTACTGCCGCGATAATTAATAAAACAATGGCATGCGACAGTCGTCGCATGCCATTTTTAGACTTGGCAGGAATGAGCTGTGTTACAACCTGGCGTCACCAAAGTTGGCGAAAAACAGATCACACCAAACACTGACGCCATCAAAATCATCCAGCGTTATACCGTCTGGCAAAGTCACTCTTACGGTATCACCGGCATAAACTCGACCGTTAAGAAGTGGTCCGACCTGTATGCCGACACCACGAGATGAATAGTCACCACCCGTACCGAGATAGAAATAAACAGATGGTCCGCCACCGTCATAGAAAAAATTGGTAACCTCAAAAGTACGATCATCAAGGATAGTTAATGTACCAGCGATACCATGGGCAAAGTTACTGAACTCAGCAGTTGCTCCAACCCGCGGATGAGTAGCGGTGTTGTTCGAGTTGGTAGTTGTTCCTGTCTGCGTGTTATCGGGCGCCAGTGGACGTTCCACGATACCTTCATCAAACAGTGTTTCCTGAAAATGATCCAGTGCGGACTCACCGTCAATAAGGCTTGAGTTTACTGATCCCGAATTGGCTACCAGATTAATCACCTGACTATCAAAATTGGCTGAAGCAAAGTCGACAGACAATCCGGTTGCGCTGGCTGTTGCAGATTCAGATATCGTGATGCCATTATCTGCATCACCATCCATATCCAGTGTCTGCAGCAAGCGTGTCAGATTAATTACTCTGGTGTCACCGATACTTGTTGTGGTGAATACATCAAGAGGTGTGACTACCGGTGCACCGCTTACTGGTGGTAATACAATATCTCCCAGTGAGAACGTCACAGTTTCGTTCGCCCGATAGTTAAATGACCCATCGGCCCCGGTAACACCAGACTGAGTAGCAGTTTCGTATTGCATACCTATGACTGCTGAATCGACCAGACGGCCGGTAAGTACTGACGGATCTTGATTTCCGGAAACTGTACCGGTATCAGTGACAGCACCTGTACCAGTGGCAGTTGAGGTATCCGTGTCTGAGCCATTGTCAGATCCACCTCCTCCACAAGCAGTCAGTGAAAAAACCATAGCGGTGAACAGAAGTCGCGGGTAAATATTCATAATGAAACCTTTAAATAATAAAAATCACATGCGGAATGTGCGAGAAAATAGTTTGGCGTGATGCCGTAATGCAAATGCTAAATAGGTCACTGATCCTTAAAAGCTGTAGCTAAGTGTGAATGTCCCTATATCGCTGTCAGCGATATTCCGGCCCGACAAAACAGATGACAAGGAAGCCCCTATACCGAATCCATTCTCGAATGCGTAGTTCGCACCAAGTATGAGCCAGTCAGAATCCCTATCTGTTTGCGGAAACTGATCAACTCCGAAGCCGGGGCTGCCAATGTCAATATCGCTGTCCGTTCGGATACCACCGGCGGCTATCTGCAAACCAAGCCCCTCTAATGGTGTGGTGTAGTAAGCGCTTGCCAGGTACTTAAATCCATCTGCCACATTGTTTCCACGACTGCGATAGGTAAGATCACCAATCAGGGCGACGCTATCCGTAACAGACTTGCCTACCAGCAAACTCAGATCAAGCCCGTCTGCTCCGTCACCGATGGCTTCGATAATATTAGTTTCGTAATCACCGCCTAGTGTTAATCCGGCGCGTACCGAAACAGTTGGCATACCGTTGTCTGCCTCAAACTCATTAACAAACTGATAACTAACGCCAACGCTGGTATCTGTCACCGATTCCTGTTCCGTAGGATTTGTTTCAAAACTTGATCTTGCATAACCCGTTTTGAAATCAAACGCCCAGACATCATCATAACCATAACTTGCATTGAGCCAGACAAACATTGCTTCAATATCTCCGCCCAGAGGCGTGCTTTCATCGGCAATAAAAAAGTCGCTGGTCGATCCTTGAGTTATATCGACAGAGAGAGTTGTAGTGCCATCAGCAGGCAGCCAGGGAGAACCATCGGCATGCGCCATCGATGATGCAGAGAGAAATAGTAGTGTGGCAGCCAGTTTATTCATTATAGTTCTCGGGTATATTATTGAGAGGTTATACATCGCTATTGATCAGTCTGCTGACCACACTCATTGTCAATACTGCAATAGCCATTCAAACCCCAGTCGTATGCATAGACCGGTGTACCAGTGAATCCCTTAATGGCTTCAACGTCGGCAACAGTTGTGTGGCGGCTTAGAGTCGCGAGTACGGTTTTCTGATCTTTGCCAAAATCGTCGGCATACCAGTCAAACAGCGATGACAGATGCAATTCATCGCCATCTATCCGAATGCCACGCGGGTGGTCAAGATATTCACTGGCAGCCTGATCCAGTTGTTCGTCCAACGTGTCAGATGTGAATACTTCGGCAGCCAGATTCGGGCATCCAATACTGGCGCAATTAACTGCAAAATGAATTCGATAGTCATCGTAAAGCGGCCGGATAATCCGATGCTCGATGTCATTCAGACTCAGTTCTATGCCATTGACACTTGCGGCGACTTCATTCCATGGACCGAACTCCAGCGGATTAGATCCTAGTTCGGTTATTGAAGCAGTAGGGAAATGATTTAGTATCAGCTGCACCGTTAATGCATTGTATAAGTTAATCCAGTACGCTTTTTGTTCCTGCTGATTTAATGTTAAGGGATCAACCGATACCATTGTGTTGACATACTCATCGAGCGGTTCTCTTCCATCATCCAACAGGCCACTGTAGTCAAACAGGTTTACGCCTGAATCAGTATCAGTGACCAGGTAATCATCGAGTATTAACTGCCATTCGCTATGATCTACCTCTAACTGATTCGACTCAGAATACGTAGCCCACCGCTGATCCAATTTGGCAGAGGTGTCATTGGCCTGGAAGAAATAGAAACCTGTTGCGACGACAATGAGCGCCACAATCGAAAATGTAATACGCATCTTTTAGTTTTCACCGGTACTAAATTTTGGTAAAGCACTGCGGTTCGCGCCGAATAGATATAGCTTGAATATGGTTCCCAGAATTCCGTGGCCTGCACCAATCACACCGCGGACTGTTCCACTGACTTTGGATTTCCCTATTCGTCTCAATGTGCTTACCGGAACTTCGGTCACGATTTTATCCAGCTGCAATGCACGCACCTGCATCTCGACAGTCCAGCCAAATTTTCTGTCGGTCATTTGCAGATCTTGCAGAGCTTTTTGGGTGATAGCTCTGAACGGTCCGAGATCGGTCACATCGGCTGACCACAACTTACTGATCAAAAAACTGGCAAGTGCGTTGCCGAACCGCTGCGGAATCGACAATGCTCCTTTCTCTGAACTACCGAGAGTTCGTGATCCTATAACAAGATCTGCTCCATTGAGAATCGGAGCAATGACGTTCGGAATCTCGGTCACCACGACGGAGTGGTCACCGTCAACAAAGAGGATGATGTCTTTTTGTACATCTACAGCCAGAGCTGCGAGAGAAGCCGCGCCGTAGCCTCGTTCCGGTTCATGCGTTACTATCGCCCCACTAGCAGCAGCAAGCGATGCAGTGTCATCTGTCGAACCATTATCACAAACGATAATTCGATCGATGAGTGTGTGGCTCTGAACACCTGGGTTTTCAACTTCACAATTTCCAACTTCGCAATTTTCAATTCGGCAGGCGTCATTGCCGCACAGCAACATTCCTAAATCGGAAGTTTCATCTCCGGTGGAGCTGGTGGCGTTAATAACTTGATTGCATTGAGAGCAAACTTTCAATGCGGCGAGTTCTTCTACGACACGCGCAATACACGGCGCTTCATTGAGCGCCGGAATGATTACTGTAATGTCTCTTGCTGCATACATGAATCTAAGAACAAATGTAAATGCAATGGTTCAACTTTATAGCAGAAAAGATTGTCTATGAGTTCTGATTTTAGCAGTCGTCTTTTACCGTGCATAACAGTACTGATTTTTATGTGCTGGATATTTGTCACAAATGTATCACGACAGCCGGGTCACCTGGCGGTGGTCCAGTTTCTTGCCGCAGCAACTGTCATTCTGTTGGCAACCGTTTGGGTCGTGTGGCATTACCGCAAATTTAACCAGACCATACCGATTCGCTGGATAATGATTACTGCTGTACTGTTGCGCTTCGTTTCACTTTGCGGCCTGCCACTGTTTGAGGATGATTACTACCGCTACATGTGGGATGGTTATCAGACCATCACAACCAATGATCCCTATACATTGGCACCGGCAGTGTTCTTTGATCGTGAAGATTATCCGGAAATCTTTGATTCTGTTTTATCGCTGATCAACTACCCTGAGATAGCAACTGTTTATGGCCCGGTTACGCAGTGGATATTCGCACTGGGATATCTGATCCAGCCAGCAGCAATCTGGCCGCTGCAATTGATGGCTGGTGTTGCTGATGTATGTGTCATCATTCTGTTGTACAAGCTCGGCGCTGGCAGAGCATTGCTGTTTTATGCGTGGTCTCCGTTAGTCCTTAAGGAGTTTTCTCTTACGGCACACCCAGACATCTACGCCATTCTGGCGATGATGCTGGGCATTTATCTGGTGAAGAAGAATCAACTATGGCTGGCTGGTATTGCACTGGCGCTGGGGTTCGGCGCAAAAGTGTTTGCAGTACTGGCATTACCCTACGTGCTCAGTCAAAGATGGTCTTTACGATACTGGAGAATTCTTTGTGGCGGGTTTCTGCTAACAATTATATTGATAACATTTTCATTCGGCACGGTCACTGTTTGGACACCAGAGGGTCTGCAGGCAATGGCGGATAGCTGGCTGTTTAACTCAGCACTGTATCTACTGTTGCTGGAGATACTGCCTTTTCAATCGATCAAACTGTTGCTTCTCGGTATTTTTGCGGGCTTTGTTTTGCTTACCTGCCTCACTGCTTTGCACAAATCGAGACGCGAAACGCTCAATAGCCAGCCTCAACCCGAACAAGCGTCAACTATGTGGCAGGAATCCAGTTTTGTTTTTCGCGGTGACTGGGTGTTCATGATATTCCTGATGGCCTTGCCCGTGGTAAATGCATGGTATGTTGCCTGGCTGCTACCGTTCGCAACACTGTATCCACGTTTCTGGTCGTGGGGGATGAGTTATTTCTGCTTACTGTCTTACTTTACCGGAGCAAACCTGGGCCACACAGATCAGGGCTCACTCGATCTTCCGGTGACAATCGTTGCTATCGAGTATCTTGCAGTGGTGGGATTAACAATATTGGCAGCAATAGTCAGCCAGTTTTACCCGAGCTACAAACCGTTTACCCGCCTGTAAAATCCGGGGATTGAAGATCTGGCCGCGGGAATACGCCGCGACCAGACCGTGTAATCAGTGAGGCTAGCCTTTGAGACGAAGCTTAAAGCGCTTGTTCAGATAGTGCAGAATCGCCTGACCTTGCTCATCTGTTACGAGATCCGCAATCTTCTGATTCGGGTCTGCGCAGTTATGCAATGCGGCTACAAAATCCGCAGCGGAACCTTTCTTAAATTGCTTGACTGATCTTCTGGATAATTTCTTCAAGTCACTGTCAGACTTTACGCAGTATTCCAGTTTGGAACCATCAGCAAGACGCGCCTTGTAGTAGGATTTCCCCAGTTCATACTGTTGATCTACCCGTTTGCTGGAAGCTCCGCTGGAGAAACCCCCACCACCAGACGCAGATACTGTGGCGGCAAACAATAAGCCTATGACAGGGATGACTATCGTGAGTGTTTTTTTCATGTTCAGATCCAAAAATTTTGAATTGAAATTCGTACAGCATTGTTGAAGGTATCGGCTAAATTGACCGGCAATACATGGCAGAGTTTCACACCACAGCAGATTGCAACAATTATGTGATAATTGCACGAGACCCGTCGCAATACCGTCGCAGATAACGCGAGCAATCGCCCGCATAACCACTCACTGGACATAGTTTTGTTAGAATTTTCCGCCCTCGCCTTTCGAGATTATTCACCCAACGCTTCTTCCTGCCCAAATGCATGACCAGCAATTGATACTATTTGCTCGCGCCCCGGAATACGGCAAGGTGAAACGACGTCTCGCAGCGGATATTGGCAATCAGCAGGCGCTGGATTTCTACACAACCACACTGAGTGCCCTTCTGCGGCAAGTGCAAAATGGGCCCTGGAACCTGACCATCGCGACAGCCACCGCCGATGCAAAAAACCACAGGCTATTTAAAGACCACCACTGTGTCATACAGCCAGATGGCGATCTTGGTCATCGTATGACAACTGTTCTGAATCAATTTCACGGTCGCCCTCGAATAATCATTGGAAGCGATATACCTGCCATCAGGCCGACTCACATTCAAAAAGCATTTCAAGCGTTATCGATTCACGATGTCGTTATAGGTCCTGCCTGTGATGGCGGGTTTTGGTTGGCGGGATGCAATGCAGACTTTAATTCAGACCCCGCCATTGATAACTTGTTTATGAAAAACGTACGATGGTCAACAGATGACGCCCTATCTGACACACTTGCTACACTGCCGGCCGGTTGCCGGGTAGCTACCGTCTGCACGCTGCCAGACGTAGATGACGGTGAATCGTATTATCGCTATCTTGACGATACCGGACAGAAACAATCATGAGTACTGGCCAGTCAGCGCGATTAGCACAGGCGCTTAGAGCGCAAGCAAAACATGGAGTAACAAATGCAACTTCAGATGATACGAATACATTTGCAGACAGTTGGGAGTTGTTGGCAACTGTAGAAGAAGCCGATTTGTCGTTAATGACTACAAAGGGACTGGCACATGATCACTGGATAATCAACGGAGCAGATCTATTATTGCGTGTGCCGAAGCAAAGCCAGATGGGTTTTAGCGCCAGTGAAAATCTTCATTATCAGCAAAGTTGTTTCAATCGAATGAAACCAGCTGATCACACACCGGCATGTTATGCAACGATTCCACCGTCATCAGAACTACCAATGGGAGCGTTATTGGTAGAGCGTATTTATGGGCGTGAACCGCAGCACGAGAGTGACTTTGAGCTAATAGCTAAAGCACTCGCGTCTATACATCAATTGCCAGTACCGCTACCGGTAAATCGTGCACCATTGCTCAGTCAGGATAACTCTCTACAAAGCACACTGCTTGAGGTTGAAACACAGGCAAACTGGCTCGCCCGGGCATCTATTGATCCTGCGAGTCTATCCATGATTCAGACTGAACTGGCACTAGCAGTAAAAGATGTTCGCAATCTACCTGCCCCGCCTGCTTGCCTGATCTCATTTGATGCTCATCCGGGTAATTTTATTATCGATGCCAATGATAAGGCCGTGCTGGTCGATCTTGAGAAAGGCCGCTACAGCGGATGCGGATTCGATCTTGCCCATGCCAGCTTATACACCTCAACAACCTGGGATGTAAGCGCCACAATTGAGCTCTCCAGCAAAACGGTAGCAGCGTTCTATGATACATGGTCAAACCATGTCGCAGCAGAGCTAGCAAACAAGATGCAACCCTACATGATTCCAATGCGAAGATTAATGTGGTTGTGGTCAGTAACCTGGTGCGCTATGTGGCAAGTCGAGAGTCGTGCTGCAGCAGTAGACCAGAAAAACCAACGAGGCAACACCCGCGACTGGGCATCTGAGAACAATCCGGAGGATTTGACGGACCACGTACTGGAACGTGTAAATCATTATCTACAAGCTGATGTGATCAGTCTTATTCGTGAAGATTTCTATTAACCATTGCGTTCGAGTGTACAAAATTTAGCAATAAGCGGCGAAGCTCGCGACCCTATCCTGATGCAATGGTGACTTGATGCAATGGTTAAGGTACGTGGGTAATAGTTTTGAGGCAAGTAATTAAAGGTCAGGCCTTACGTTGCCAGATTATTGCGACGTAAGACCGACCTTTGGGGGTACTTGTAATAGCGTGGTTAGCTTAGCTCTTTGCAGCGCAAGGGTTGCACGGATTACAAGGGTTGCATGGGTTCTTGCATGCTGCAACAGCTTTAACAGCACATGGGTTGCAAGGGTTACAAGCGTCGGCAACGCCCGCAATGCATTCTTCCATTGTTTTCTTAGCAGCACACGGGTTGCAAGGATTACAGGCTGCGCGAGCTACACTTGAAGCGCCAACAGCTGCAATAGACATAGCAGCAGCAAGAGCAAGTGGGTTCAGGCTAGATCGCTTGGCTTCGTTGTTTTTCATGGTCGTTTTAATCCTGTTAAATATCCAAAAATGATGGAGACTAGATGTTAAATTATTGAAACACTTTGTACCGCAACACGTGTTACCAGCCGGAGCCAGGGAGACACTGTTTCCAACTGTACAAACTCATGGACAGGGTAGTTTTTGCAAAGTTCAATTGTTGATTTCAGCATGCCGAAAAGACATAAAATTGTGATAATTGGCCGGTTAAGAGGCCAGTTAGCAAGCCCGCTCGAGACAAGTTAAAAGGCAAACACTCTCGAAGCGCTACTGATTCAGCTGACGGCGCACAGTGAAGCTAACCGCGTCCACCAGTGCCACCAGTAATAGCATCGCTATAATGACGCTCGATGCTTCCTGCATGTGAAACAAACTCAGGTGGTAATACAGTAGCTGACCAAGCCCACCCGCACCCACCACGCCAAGCACCGTCGCTGCGCGAATGTTGTTTTCCCATCGATACAAGGTGTAGGAAAGCATCTGTGGCAATGCCAGCGGCAGAGTTGCATAGGCGAATACTGCTAGCGCGGGTGTACCATTAGCACGTAGTGCTTGTGCCGGTGCAGGCGGAATGTTTTCCAGACTGTCGGCAAACAAGCGGCCCAGAACCCCGGTTGTATGCAGTGCCAGCGCCAGTGTTCCCGGAAACGGACCCAGGCCTGCTGCAATGATCAACAAAGAAGCCCAGACCAGTTCGGGTACCGAGCGCATCGCTATCAGGATGAAACGAGTTGTGGATCGCAACAGTCGCCGCGCGCCTGATTGATGGCCTGCCTGATAACCAGCCTGGTGATTGGTTTTTGCCGCAGCAGCTGCGAGCCCAATGGAAAGTATTACTGCCAGTGCAGTACCCACCAGTGACATTGCTACGGTTTCGAGGCTAGCTTGTGCAAGCCGCTGCAGGAAATCTTTTTCTGTCAGCGGTGGAAAGAAGCCTGATACAAACTCTTGTATTTTTGAGATTGCTCCCGGCTCGAGAAATTCACCAAACCTCAGGTCAAGAGTGACAAAACTGGCAGATACAAGAAGCGCCAATACCAACAGTAACCAGCGCACCCCGGTACGCCTGGGTCTTGGTGGCATAACTGCGATTTCAACCTGACCGGATTTATCAGCTAGAGTGTTCATTTGCTGTATTCCAGCCAGTGACGCAAATAGTGACTGAGACGGTCTGCAAGCGCGACCAGAAAAACAAACATCAGCAATATGGTGGCAACCTGGTCTCCGGCAAAAGCCTTCATCGAATTATCCATTTCTTGGCCAAGGCCGCCACCTCCCACAAACCCCATTATTACAGATGAGCGGATAGCACACTCCCACCTAAACACTGTATAGGACGTTAGCTCAGTTGCACATTGTGGCAGCGAACCATACAAAAATGCATTAACTCTGGAACTACCGTTGCGTAACAACGCCTGTGTAGAATCGGCATTGGATGACTCTATAACTTCTGAATAAACTTTACCCAGCATTCCAGTGTATGTCAGAGCTATAGCCAGTACACCGGCGGTCGGACCAAGACCAACTACTCGAACAAACAACAATGCCCAAACCAACTCGGGCACACTGCGCAGAAATATTAACAGCCATCGAATTACTAATCTCAACAACGCACTCCAACGCTTCATAGGTCGGCCCAGGGCAGATTGTGAGATGGTAGCCGTGGCAAGCAAAGTCAGTGGAACAGCGGCGACCCAAGCAAGGGCCATCCCTACGGTTGCAGTCGCTATAGTGACCCAGGCAGCTTTTAGAACAAGCTTCAAAAAATCGGCGTCATGGGCTGGTGGGATAAAAGTTGCCAGAAAGTCGCCGGTGGTACGGAGAGACCGTTCGTCAAACAATGACCAGGGCTTAAATTCACTGGCCACTAATAACGGATAAAAAATAACTACCGCCAGTATCAGCCATCCAACCCGAGCAGACCACGCAGGGTCTCTCATAGAAGGTATCGCTATGGCCATGAGTCAGTTAAATCTCAGATGCAGCGTGTCGAGTGCTTTGGAGGCTCATCTGAATTTCCATGGCTGGAGACAAATGGCGCTACAGATGTAGCATTCGCCTCATCTTCATACCCGAAATAAAGCTCACGGATTGCATCAGGTGTAATTTCATTACTTAGAAGATCAAATATCAGCTCACCTTCACGCAAGCCAATAACCCGCGGAAAATGATCCAACGCCAACTCAACCTGATGCAAACTACAGATCAGGGTTTTAGAATGCTGTTGTGCATGATTAATTAATGCGCGCAATGTCTGTTCGGCAAGAGCCGGATCCAGTGCAGATAACGGTTCATCGATCAGAAGTGCATCCGCGTCACTCACCATAGAACGGGCAAGACTCACACGCTGTCGCTCACCACCAGACAATCGATCGACGCGGTACCAAAGTTTCTCCCCCAGTGAAAAAGCCTGAAGCGCCTGGTAGGCGACTGGCGCATCGGCAGTAAACAACAATGACCGAAACGATTTCATCAAAGACCAGCCAGGAAGTCGACCAGCCAGCACAGCAGTCGCCACACGTTGTCGCGGAGGTAGCGGAGGTACTTGCGGAGCCAGGAATAACTGACTGCGCAGAGAGCGGAGCTTGCGACCGCTAAGTTGCCATGGATCTTTGCTGCCGATATCGACTGACCCGCTCGACGGCCGAAGGGCTGCAGAAAGTGCGGACAACAGAGTTGTTTTGCCCGCACCACTGGGGCCTATCAAAGCAACTTGTTCGCCTGCTTCAACAACAATTGATACGTCTCGAAGCGCCGGTTGTCCGCCAGATTGTGCACCAACATGGCGGACACCAACTTCATTGCAAGTAAAGGACAGACCAGACACAGGTATCTTGTAACCGGCTAATCTTCGGGTACGACCATGGAACTGATTGCCACAGCACTGATTACCAGACTGACTATCAGGGTCTGATTACTTTATCAGGCCAGCACTCTTAGCTGCAGTTTCAATATCAGAGTAGTTTTCTACTTTGGTCGGGATGAACGCACTGGCGCGCTGAAGCTCCAGAATAGTCTTGCCGGTTTCGTCCTCCGGTGACAAAGCTAGAAAAGCATCAGAAACTGCTTTCTTAACAGCTGGGTCGATATCTGCGCGAACCGTCCAGTTGTAATCATAATAGCCTGGCGTCGTATAAAAAACGTTGACCTTACTTGTATCAATTTTTTTACTGTCCACCAGCTTGTTCCAGACGCTGGCATTTAATGCACCGGCATCGACTTTGCCACCGGCAACGGCAAACGCCGTGGCATCGTGTGCACCTGAGAACGATACACGCAAGTGCTTATCGGGATCTATGCCTTCGTTAAGCAGAAAAGAACGCGGCATCAGGTGGCCTGAGGTGGATGATGGAGAACCGAATGCAAAGGTTTTGTCCTCAAGATCGGAGAACGATTCAATTCCGGAGTCAACGCCCGTGATAAACACTGATTTAAAATCTTCATCTTCGGCGCGCTGAATTATCGGTTCAACAGCACCTTCTGAACGCACATAGGCCTGCACAAACGTAAAACCACCAAACCATGCCAGATCGACTTTATCGTTTACAAGCGCTTCAACTGCAGCACTGTAGTCGGTAACTGGAACAAAGCTGACTTCTTTACCAGTTGCCTCCGAGAGGTACTCACCAAGAGGTTCAAACTTACGTTGTAACTCTGTGGGGGACTCGTCAGGAATCGCAGTCACACGCAGTGTGTCGCTGTCGGCTGCAAGTGCTTGCGTTGCAAAGACACTTGACAACAGCAAAAGGCCCAACAACATGCCACCGGATAGGAGACTGAAAAGGGAAGTTGGTTTTTTTAAATAGAAGTCCATGGAAATATCAGTTCTGGTAGAAAATGTTCAATAGTATAATGACTCAAGGGCGAAACTCAAAACCACCTTGTAGTTTGCAATTTTCTGGAGATTGCAAATCTATGGCACTGCTAACTGTTCCAACCCCAAACTACACAACCGGATAAGTAAGAAATTTAGCTGAGCTTTTGATATGCGTATACGACTAATAATTGCTGAACAAGTTCAATCAATCGTGTGCATAGAAAAGATAATGTGTCGGTAGAGATGAGAGGTATTGCTTAGCGACCCCGTTCGCTGGAATTTGTTGCGGAGCTGAATACCACGAATTCCGTCAGCCTAGGAGCTTGTCCGAGAATGACGGTCGTATCGAGAAAGTGAGATTTTGAGTCAGATATTTCGATCGATTGAGGCGAATAGTCATTCATATTTAACGATATCGATCGCAATAGCTGGCCAAAAGATCGCTTTCGCAGTAG
>CALIHW010000120.1 GCA_938020525.1 uncultured Granulosicoccaceae bacterium
GTAGCGAGAAAGTGAGATTTTGAGTCAGATATTTCGATCGATTGAGGCGAATAGTTATTCATATTTAACGATATCGATCGTAATAGCTGGCCAAAAGATCGCTTTCGCAGTAGATCATTCATTCTCGGACAAGCTCCTAGATCAATTATAGTGGGTTTGGAGTGTCAGCTGTACTCTTGCGGTTTGATAAATTTGTGTTTTCAGCATAAACCTTGAAATATTGACCTTATGAAAAAAATTGTTTTGCTCGGACTTGGAGAAGCGGGTGGTCTGATTGGGTCAGATATCGTAGCTGCGGCAAAAGCAAAAGGCATTGACTGGCATATATCTGGATATGATCCTGCAGATGTAGTAACACCCCCGGGTATAGAGCGAACAGAGACGCCAGCAGATGCTGTGGCAGACGCTGATTTTATTTTATCTTTTACCGCTTCTATAGACGCTGTTAGCGCGTTGCATCAATCGCTCGAATTGATACCACCCTCTGCAATCTACGCGGACTTTGCCAGCGCCAGTGCTGGTCTTAAGCGAGAGCTGGCAAAAACAGCAGCAGATGCCGGTTTTAAATTTTGTGATGTTGCATTGATGGCCATGGTGCCGGGCAATGGTATTAAAACACCCGCCATGTTTGCAGGCAATGGTGCAACTGAGTTGGAGGATCTATTGAGCGGGATAGGTATGCCAATAGAAATCGTTAGTGAAACCGCAGGAGATGCGGCTGAACGGAAGTTGTTACGAAGTGTCGTGATAAAGGGGCTGGCCGGGTTACTGATTGAGTCACTGGAAGGCGGACATAAAGCAGACTGTGCACAATGGCTTTGGAAAAATCTGGTGGATGAATTTACAGCAATGGATGCCAGGATGTTGCAACGGCTAGTGCAAGGTACCGGAGTTCATGCCGATCGGCGATTTCATGAGATGGAAGCCTCGGCACAGCAACTGACAGAGTTAGGGGTTGAGCCGTTAATGACAGAATCGACTGTTGCAAATCTTGATAAAGTAAAGCGCATGGGTGTACCGGATGTACCCGGAGTCTAGGATTTTTTAAGTGAGTCCTGCTGCGTTATGAGCTTTGAGGATCTGTGGCGATGCTATTTGATCGGAGATATGTATGTCCCAGATTGTTGCCGTTGTGGTTGATAAGAATTCCTCCATATTCGCTGCAACCTCATCAAGCTGAGTGAAAGTTTTACCGCATAGACCGAATCCGTCACCAATTGAAGAAAATGTCGGTCGACCAAATACTGACCCTGCATCTGTGACACCATCAGCGCGTAGTTTATGTACCTCTGATCCGTAAGCACCATCATTCAGAACGACTATCAAAATTTTCAATTTGTGCCGAACGATAGTTTCTAACTCCTGAATATGCATCAGCGCTGAGCCGTCTCCGTCAAGTAATACGACAGGTCGTTCAGGGTAGGCGTTCGCAATACCGATCGCGAAAGATGTGCCGTTGCCAATGGCTCCAAACTCACGGATTACAGTGTAATGGCTTTGAGGATGGTGGTTCATCTGCGCTGTGTAGTATGCGCTATGGCCGGACGTGTTGACGATGTGGCAGTCAGGCGGGATGACTTCAGCAAGTTTTTTTATTACTGCCATTGGATGCAGCATACCATCCGGTGTGGTGTGCTGGTCTGGCAGCGTAATTGCGGCTTTTGTACGTGTTTGCATTTCTTCCGTACGCCAGCCGATCTGCTCTGCTACGGATGTGTGTAAGGCTTCAGCACCGAGAGTTGAATCTGCGGTGATCATTAGATCGGATGCCTTTCTGCCTTGAACAAACTCTTGCGGGTCATTATCTATGTGGATTACTTTTGCGTTTGGCGTAAGGTTACCGCTGTCGAAAGTATGCGCCGCCAGACGAGTACCAATGCCAATAACAAGATCAGAATCTGCAAAAATTTCTTTAGCACGTTCGGTGGCAAATCCGCCCGCGACACCAAGGCAGAATGATTGATCGTGAAACAATCCCTTGGCTGGTAGCGTTGTTGCCAGACAAGCACCACTTTTTTCTGCCAATGCAATGCAGGCGGCTTTTGCATTGTCAGTAACAGCTCCGAGGCCTGCCAGTACTATCGGTCGAGCTGCTTTGCTAATCCAGTCAGCTGCCTGTTGAATGGATTGTGATTCAGGGCTTAAAGGCGAGGGCGTAACGAACAATTCATCTGACACCAGTTGCTTTGTTTGTTCTTCAACAGGTTGCTGCTGTAGGTCAAATGGCACACCAATAACAATCGCACGTTGAGTTTGTTTTACATCGGCAAAGGCGTGGTGTACATCTGCGATCATTGTTTTTGGGTTGTGCAGTGCTCTGTACTCAGCACCACAGGCCTCTACAAAAGGTTGTTGATCAATGCTTTGGTTGTACCAGGGTTTATTTAGTGGTGCTTCACCGGCGAAAACAACCAACGGTATGCGTGCTCTTACTGCGATGGGCAGTATAGTCATAATTTGAGTTAAGCCCGGTCCACAAGTGACCGTGGCAACACCGACTTTGCCTGAGGCGCGGGCGTAAGCAGTTGCTGCTGCCACTGCCGCGTGTTCATGGCGGGTATAGATTAACCGGGTTTCAGTTTGTGCCAGCGCACCGGCCCAATGCATATTTGCATCACCGAGAAGAGCGAAGCAACATTCAATTTGCTCACGATTAAAAGCATCTGCAAGTGCCTGGTAGATTCTCACTTTTGTATTTTCACTTTTGTATTTTTACTGGGGCGGAACCAGCCTAAATACCCGTCGAGACAATAAATTACCTATTGATACTGTCAAAAGTATACGGCAAAGATGGTGTAGCGCCACGACCACCGGATTAAAGTTTAATGAAAGAGCAATCAAACTCATTTCTGCCAGACCGCCCGCAGCAAAGCTTATAAACATCGCACCAAAATCGGCGGGCACATATTGAATAAGCACCATTGCAAACATCGCAGCAAGGAAAAGCATGTAACATCCGGCAAGTATCCCCATACCTAAACCGCGTACAAGTAATTTTCGTGATACCCCGGAGAATTGCGCGCCAAGTGCTGTGCCAACCATGTATTGAGCTGCGTGACCAAGCCAGGGTGGTATGTCGATCTCAATGACTCCACCAACAGATAATGCCAGTGCAAGTAACAGTGGCCCTAGCATGTGAGAAACAGGGAGCTTTGTGATCTGCCCTGCGGCCAAGCCCACCAAAGCAATGGTGATAAGTAGCGCGATATCCAGCAAATCGTAGTCGACGGTTCCCATGGATTGACCGCCTAGTGATCCAACTGCATCGCCTTGAATAAAAAGAAAGAGCAATGGTACTGAAGCTACAACTAAAATAATGCGTATGAAATGCTGTGCGGTCACAATGCGTAGATCGGCACCGGCTTCTTCGGCCAGTGCAGTAGAGTCGATGATGCCGCCGGGCAATGCTGCAAAATAGGCATCCAGTTTTTCGTAGCCGCCAATCCAGCGCATGATCGCGTAGCTACCGCCATGTGCTAATAGAATAAAGGGAATAAGTGCAAGCCCTGAAACCCAGAACTGCGGCAGTAAGGTTAATAACTCTGGTGAAAACCGTGAGCCAATCATTGCCCCGATAATGGACATAAATACTAATCGCACCCATCGGGAGAGCTTTGGTAGTCGTTTATCATCGCGCTCGTACCAAAGAACATAACATGCTGCGGCAAAAATGCCGCCCAGCATGAACGGCATCGGTACACCGATTATTAGCGCTGCAAAACCACCGAGCAGGCCAAAGAAAAATATCGGTAGGAATCGGATGTCCAAACCAGCCACGTTTTTGTCTAGCCCGTTTCGGGCTTACGACTACGGTAGGTGGACCATGCACGAAAGATAACCACAGCAGCACCAATAATCAGGAATATCGGTGCATATGAAAATTTGCCCTGATACTCAAAGCTGGTGAACACCAGAAAGCCTTTGTCAGAAATTATCATCGATTGTCTAAAGGCTTCTTCCATGCTCGATGTTAATACAAACGCAATAATGAAAGCTGCTGCGGAGAAGTTGGTTCGCCGCATTGCATAACCGATTAACCCGAAGAGTAGAGCAAAGCCGACATCCCAAATTGACGCCCGTGAAGAATAGCTTGCTGCCAGTGCGGTCATAAAGATAAAAGGATAGAGATACTGGGTTGGCAGAATCGCGATCATCCGTCCAATGAAAGGTGCTGCAAAGTAGCCGATGATTGCATAGCAGGCAATGCCGATTAATCCTGCCGCAAAGACACCAAAGATAAACTCTCTCGGGCTGATTAACTGACCACCCATAAACAGCGGCGGCTCGGTTGCAAATATGCTTGGCCCCGGCTGTAATCCATTCACCAGAAACATACCAATTAATACAGCAGCAATAGTAGAGCCTGGGATACCAAGCGTCAGCAATGGAATCATGGATGGGCCGGATACAGCATTGTTGGCAGATTCTGGAGCCGCAATCCCTTCAACAACACCTGTGCCCCATTCGCTTTTGTTTTTCGCCCTACGTTTCTCTTCTCCGTAGGCCACGAAACAGGCAACTGAAGAACCCAGCCCCGGCATCATGCCAATTAAAGAACCATAGATTGACGAGCGGAACATCAGCGGTATGCATCGCTTGAACTCGGCCCAGGTAAAGTAGTGAGCACTTGGGTCTTCGACCTTATCTGGCGCCAAATCAATCATCTTAACCTTGGCGGCTTTTTCTGCCTGAATAATTACTTCAGAGATGACAAATACACCAATAAGCAAAGGCACTAATGCCATGCCTGATTCCAGTTCATCAATACCCATGGTCATCTTGAACTGGCCGGTTATGACATCTTCACCTATCAACCCAACGACTGCACCAAACAGGGTGGAGATTATGCCTTTAATGATGCTGTCACTGACAACGGAGCCAATAACAACAAACGCCATTAGATAAATGGCAAAATTTTCCGGTGGGCCAAACTGGCGGGTAAATGCAGCAATAGAAACTGCGCCGAAGATCAGTACGATCTCGCCAAAGTAGTCACCATACGCTGATGCTACTGTCGCCGTTTTAAGTGCTTTGCCGGCCTGACCCTTTTGCGTCATCGGGTAGCCGTCTTGCATGGTTGCAGCAGACGCAGCTGTACCTGGTGTATTAAAGAGGATTGCGGCGATTGACCCGCCATAGCGCCCTGACTTGCCAATCACGTAAAGGAAAGCAAGGCCTGCAAGGCCGCCAATCTCATCGTTGTAGGCAATGAGTATTGGCAACATCATTGCGATGGCGGCTGCCGCTGTTAAGCCCGGTAGCGCGCCAAAGATAATACCCACAAATGCCGCCAGCACGACAAACATAAGTGCATACGGATCATTGAATAAAATAACAAAGCCACAAGTGATGTCGAAAAAGATCGACAGGAACCCGAGTCCGTCAAAAAACGCTTCTACACCTTCGCAATGATTCTGCACTTATTTAGCTCCAGTGATCCAGTTGGTGTACGGGCGCAAATCTACAATCGCACCTTTGGGATCGTTTAGCAGCATAACGCCCATAAAGACCCACTGAAATATAAACGCCAGTACCACCGCACCGATGATCATTGCAAACCAGTTGCGAACGCCGAATGTGTAGAGCATGGCAATCAGTGTGATGATCACAGCCGAAAAGTAGCCAAAACCCCAGAAGGTCAATACAAACAGAACGCCGCAGGCAACTACCATAAAAATTCGTTTGCGGTCACTGTCAAGGAACCCATAATCGCCTTGCAACTCGCCCAGCTTGCCGAGTTTCGCTTTGAGGCCGAGCCAAAGTCCGCCGATCAACAAAGAAACTGCGAGAATCATTGGCAGGGTGCGAGGCCCTATCGATTCTCTTGAGGTCTCAATTGTGAAGGCCTGAATGATAAAAAATACACCTACCAGCAAAACTACGGCAGCGACTCCGTATTCCAGTTTAATTTTATATTGCTGGTGTTCCATTTGGTCCTCCTGTGATCGATCCAACGTAAGCGCAATTAACACTGAGCTTGAAGATTCGACACGGAAATAAAAAGAGGCAAGCCAGTTGGCTTGCCTCAGTCGTTGCTAGAAACCCGCAACCAGGTTACTGGTTTGCTATGATCTCTTTGACTACAGGGCCCATAACGTCGAACATGACGTTCTGTGCTTCAGTAGCCTTGGCTCCATCAGTGTAGAAAGAAGCCAGGTCATTGCCGGCCATATATTTTTTATAGCCTTCGATTTCCGCAATGTGGGCAATTGCAGCCCCTACGTCCTGGATCGCTTCATCAGGGATACCGGCTTTACCGAACAAGCACATCAGGCCGGTGAAATCGATGCCGTCGGTACCTTGCTCTTTAAACGTTGCAAGATCAGGTGCCATTGGATCACGATCTGCACCTGCTGATGCCAATGCGCGAATGTCATCTTCAAAACCGACGACGGTGTTTACACCACCAAACACGGCTTCAACTGATTGTGAAACAAGTGCTGCACGTGCTTTTGAGCCACCTTTGAAAGGCACCTTCTTGTGCTTGATGCCGTGTGTGTCAAAGAAAATGTGACCGATGGTGGCGTGCATAGTCGCAGCACCTGAAGTACCCCAGGTAATTTCTTCACCGGATTCTTTTGCGTTTGCAATGAACTCTTCCATTGAGGAGGCAGGGTTCGACGCATGTACTTGCAGTGAAGTAACCAGTTGCGAGGCACAGCCGAGGTTCACGAAATCATCAGAGACGTGATAAGGACGCTCATCACCTTTGGCCAGTTCACCTGCGATGAAAGTACCGATGTTAATCATATAAAGAGTGTGGCCATCAGCATCTTCGTCAAGAACTGCTTTAGCCGCTTTTTGGCCCGACGCGCCTGGCAGATTTACGATGTATGCAGGTAAGCCATTCATGCTTGGTGCTTCGTGCATATATGAGGCGAAGCCACGGGCTGTGGTGTCTGTACCACCGCCAGCAGAAAAGCCAACCATGATCTTAACGGGTTTTTCGGGGTAATCTGCCAGAGCAGCTGCGCTAACGAACATTGCTGATGCCGCAACGCCGGTGGCAAGTTTCTTTACGAAAGTCATTATTTAATTCTCTCCAGAGGTATGTGTGCAATTAGGTGCGTGCTCTAATTGCTTGCCTTTCGATTGTAAACCCGATGTAGCACCTCACTCAAATTAAAATGGGCTTGAATTGAAAATTTTGCGAGACGAGCACAAACCTGTTTCAATATTCGGCAATTCTGCGAGGTCTTATGTCAAAAACGCACCCCTTTGAGGGCTTGTTGGTGGTTGATTTCACTCATGTTTTAGCGGGTCCTGCGTGCTCTTACTACCTGGGGTTACTGGGTGCGCAGGTGATCAAAGTCGAGTCTACAACCAAGGGTGATGCAATTCGTCATCGCGGCGGAACCGATACAGAAGCGGCGATTAGCGGAATGAGCACCTCTTATCTGACTCAAGGGGCGGGCAAGCTCTCCGTCTCGCTTGACCTTGAATCTCCTAACGGCATCATGCGATTCCATGAGCTGTTAGCACGGGCAGATGTGTTGATTGAAAACCATGTACCCAACACAATGCGACGCCTGCAACTGGATGAAGAAAGCCTCGCCAATCGGCATCCACATTTAATACATTGTGCGATGACGGGTTATGGCCGCGGTGGCCCGCAGGAAAATACCGCAGCTTATGATGTAAACATACAAGCCGCGTGCGGTTTAATGGAAGCCACCGGGACTGTGGAAAGCGGGCCAACAAGAACCGGTGCGCCGGTACTGGACTATGCAACAGCATTGGCAGCAAGCTTTGCAGTTTCTGCAGCCCTTTTCGAGAGAGCATCGACCGGCGAGGGATCTTTTATTGATGTATCGATGCTTGAAACCGGTTTGGCACTAATGAGTTCTACAGTGACTGACTATCTTAAGACGGGTAATGCACCCAAGCGTCGTGGCAATCTTGCAAACAGTCGATCCCCGGGAGCTGGAAGCTTCCCGTGTAGGGAGGGGGTTATGTCACTGGGAGTTAATGAGGAATCGCACTTTAAGAGTTTAGCCCATGCACTTGGTCGCACGGACTGGATCGACGATGAACGATATAAACAACGGGAAGTGCGTAAAACTAATGCAGCGGAACTTGCTGCAGAGATTGAAGTTGAACTTGCAAAGAAAACGGCAAAAGAGTGGGAGCCGATATTGCAGTCAGCAGGCGTTCCATCTGCACGATTACGTAGTCTGCCTGAGGCGCTGGATTCTGAGCAAATACAAACCCGTGGGTTTGTACAGATCACGGATGATGGTGTGGGCGTGCCGACATTGCCGTTTAGGCTTAATAGTATCGATGCTTATCGTCCTGTGTCACCGGCACCGACAATAGGGGAACATAATGTTGAGATTGAAGAGTGGTTGAATTCTTTTAAATAGATAAAGTTTAGAGGCCCGGGTCTAGTCTTATGGACCGGTTGCACTTTACGCCGATTATCGCTAGCTTTTAAATTACACTAACCGCTGCGTTTGGCGAAATATTTATGGTCATACAATCAACACTAGATGATGCTCATTGCAACTATTATTAGAAAGCATAATTCGAGCTTAAGCGTAAGGTCTATCAAAGCACAATAGAGCGTGGTTATGGGCCGATCACGACGAACAACTATAATGCGACATCCCACCGATCTCAAAGAACTCCGTTGGCTTAAGCTTGTAGTATTTTTCTTCCATCTCCTTTGACTGCTCGGCATAGGGTTGCGTCATGACTTCCTGTAGCTCTCGAACCAGAGCGTAGTTTCCCTTAGCCGCTTGTTCATACGCTGGTACAATCAACCAGGCCCGCAAACTGTATTTTGGATTAACAAGTTTCATCTGCCTTGAGATCTCCTTGCGGGAACAGGATTCATTTGCATTCGCATCTGTTGAGGCATCGATGCACGACTTCCATTTGTTAAGCCACTCTGACCACCGCGCTTCTATCCCGTCAGGGTCTGTTGTAAGGGTCGAAGGCATTGAAGCCATGGTGTGCTGAAGTGCAGTATAGAAGCTTCTCTTAAGTGGAGTGATATCCTCAGGTAGTGTTGATAGTTCACGGAAGAAGATGGTGTAATCCACTGGCGTTTGAATCATGAGCGTTGCCAGTTCAGTGAATAACTCTGCGTTAAAAGTAGTAATCCCGAGTTTTGCTGCCCACATTTCTTCCATTCGCTCTTGCATCACTATTGAAAAACCACTACCAATCTCTTCTAGTTGTTGCAGATGGTTCTCATTTGATGTCAGCAACACAGCCACCGACGTTATAAACATGTGAAAGTTGCGTTCCGCTGACAATGGTTGATACAGAAAACTGAAGTGCTGTCCGCCTCTTGCCCATGGTTGATATTTCGGATCGAACTCTTCACAGAATCCAAAAGGACCGTAGTCGAGTGTGAAGCCACCTGCGGCACAGTTGTCGCTGTTGAAGTTAGCCTGACAGTAGCCGACGCGGATCCAATTCGCTACGAGTGACGTTAGACGGTTGCGGTACTCGCGTGCGAGTAAAACGATTTTTTCCGGAGTGGTGAGAGTTTGGTCGATGACGTCAGAGTACTCCCGTTCAATCAGGTGCAATACGATTTTCTCAAGTTCCTCCATGGCCTTCGGGTGTTCCTGCTTACGGGCACGGCGACTGAAGAGCTCAAGCTGGCCTACCCGAATAAATGACGGTGCGACGCGTGTTGAGATGGCGACTGGCTCTGATACCAGCATGTCTGGATCCAATGAGCGCGACCCATCCGAGTACCATGGTCGCTCGACTTTCTCCGTTTTAGAAACGTACAAACTCAGAGATCGGGAAGTCGGTACACCGAGCGCATGCATGTGTTCCTGAGCGAGAAACTCGCGAATACTCGACCGCAGAACAGCGCGACCATCCGCCCCACGGCAGTATGGCGTGGGGCCACCGCCTTTTAACTGCATCTCCCAGCGCTGACCGTTGATCACTGCCTCTAGTACGGACACGGCCCGACCGTCACCGTATCCATTGCCGGTTTGGAATGGGCACTGTTGGTAATATTCGTTGCCGAAAATAGACAGTGAGTACCCGCAAGCCCAGCCAACATGGTGCATCGGTGCTGGGACATGCGAGATATCGCCTGAGAACATTCGAACAAAGTCGTCCAACTGTGCCAGTTCGTCAGCGAAGCCGAGCTCGTGAAAAAGGTCTTTACTGTGCGTAACGTACTCAGGATCTTCGATAGCTGTGGGGCTGACGGGGACGTAGTGGCCCGAGAAGACTTGCCGCGGTGCGTGGTTGGCTCCGCTTGTATTCGCATCAGGATCACAATTAAGCGTGTCTACGAACGAATAGTTGGCTAACTTTGCGAGATCGTCTAGCGTCGCAACAGTAGATAAATTTTCCGGCAGCAGTTGGTTTGCCATAGTGTTTTCGTGATTAAGGCCTAAGATCACCAGTTTGACAGCTCAGGAGCAAATTACTCATCTCTTTTGCGTTTATTTAAAAGTTTGTTTCGACGGATTTCATGGGCTTGGAGATCATGCTGTACGAACGATGATTTTACTCAGTGAGGAGAAATATTCGATCTGATGTTGGATGCGGTTGGTAAACGCAGCTATGCAGACTGCCGTGGGTTGCTCAAACCAGGCGGTGTTTATTTGCCAGCAGAGGTGGGTAAGTACTTTCAGAATCGACACCTGCACCGCCGTCAGGCAGGGATTTGTCGGCTGAGAATTGAGCTCGTATACATTATTGTATACAATGTGTCACTTGGATTGAATTGGTCTAAATTGGTTCGGTAATGGTTTGCATAGATCTTCAACTAACTGCCTACAGAAAAAACTAAGCCCACGATAACTATGCAACTTAAACAAATAACGCTTCAGCTCTCAAAGATTTCCGCAGAACAATTCGTGCAGCGCTTTGGTGGCCTCTACGAGCATTCGCCCTGGGTTGCTGAATCTGTCTGGGCTGATATTGGATTTACGCAAAGCATTGACCTTGAAGCTCTATCTATACGGATGAAAGATGTTGTCGATAGCGCTACCGATGATCAGAAAATGACGCTATTGCGGGCTCACCCGGAGCTTGCGGGCAAAGCGGCAATCCAGGGTGCGCTGACCGCTGAATCTACTGATGAGCAATCGCGTGCAAGGCTTGATCAATGTTCAAAAGAAGAGTTCAATAGTTTCCAGAAACTCAATACCGAATACAACGATAAGTTCGGCTTTCCATTCATTATGGCGGTGCGCAATAGTAGCCGCGAAGAAATCCTTCGATCTTTCGAGTTACGGGTAAACAATCCGCCGGATCTCGAATTTGATACTGCACTGAAACAGGTGCACCAGATTGCCTTGCTCCGTTTACAGGCAGCATCTGCCTCTGAAGCTAACAGCTAGGCCGTTCGATGATGGAGCAAGATAAGACCACTTATCCACGAGACCTTGTTGGTTACGGCGCCACGCCACCGGTTGTCCAATGGCCGAACAGTGCGCGTCTCGCACTGCAGTTTGTTGTTAACTATGAGGAGGGTGGCGAAAACTGCATCCTTCATGGGGATGAAGGATCGGAAGCTTTTTTATCAGAGATAGTGGGTGCGCAGTCCTACGCCGGTGCAAGGCATATGAATATGGAGTCTATTTATGAATACGGCTCTCGATCCGGCTACTGGCGCTTATTGCGAATGTTTTCAGAACGCGGCATGCCGGTCACTGTCTTTGGTGTTGCAATGGCGCTGCAAAAAAACCCGGATGTTGCTGAAAGTATGCTTAAAGCAGACTGGGAGATAGCAAGCCACGGATATCGATGGATTGACTACCAACATCTGGATGAATCGATTGAGCTTGAGCATTTGCAAAAAGCGTTAGAAATACACAAAGCCGTTACCGGATCAAAACCGCAGGGTTGGTATTTGGGCAGGTGTAGCCCGAACTCGCACCGGCTGGCTGCACTGTATGGTGACTTTCTTTACAACGCAGACACTTACGCAGATGAATTACCTTACTGGGATTACCAGTTTGATCGACCGCAACTGATGGTGCCTTACACGCTTGACGCAAACGACATGCGCTTCGCAACCCCTCAGGGATTCAATACGGGTGAGCATTTTTACCAGTACTTAAAGGATAGCTTTGATGTGTTATATGCTGAAGGAAAAGATAGTCCGAAGATGATGTCGGTCGGTTTGCATTGTCGACTTGTTGGCAGGCCGGGTCGTGCCGCAGGTCTTATCAAATTTCTGGATTATGTCCGCCAGCATGATCGGGTATGGGTAGCTACCCGTCGTGATATTGCGCAGCACTGGCGAGACAATCATCCGGCAGTAAGCTAGTGCATGGCTAGTAAGTTATTGCATAGAATCAATTCACCTCGAACCAGCCGGGGTCAAAGAGAGCTGCGTACTTGTAAAGGAATTTTCAACTAGCACCCGATATCGCCAGCTTGCGAATGGGGGTAACGAAGTAACCACTGGAGAGAAGAAAGTATGGCTACAAATACCGCGGGGATGACGCCTGATCAAATGCGTGACCCTAATCATTTCCCGGGTTTTATAAAAGGGATACCACTCGGCATACAACATATACTGGCGATGTTTGTCAGTAACGTCACGCCTGCCGTTATTATCGCCGGTGCTGCGGGCTTCGGTTTTGGTTCACCGGACATTGGTCCGATGATCTACATGATCCAGATGTCTATGGTGTTTGCAGGTATTGCTACCTTACTTCAAACAGTTAGCGTCGGGCCGTTCGGTGCACGCCTGCCCATAGTGCAGGGTACAAGCTTCGCTTTCTTGCCGGTTATGATACCGATCGTTGCTGGCAAGGGCGTTGATGCTATGGCAATTCTGATGGGTGGTATTGTCGCGGGTGGTATTTTTCACTTCTTCCTCGGTACTTTTATTGGCCGAATACGAAATTGGTTGCCGCCACTGGTAACAGGCTTGATCGTTTTGATGATTGGCCTTGCGCTAATTTCTGTAGGCATCAAATATGCGGCTGGTGGTGCTGCTGATTTCCAGATGGCAGCCGATGATTTTGGCGGCCTTAAGAACTGGACAATGGCGGGTACCGTTATCCTGGTGACGTTGATACTGAAGTTCTTTACTAAAGGTATGCTGTCTGTTGCGGCGGTGTTAATCGGTCTGATTGCAGGTTATGTCGTTGCCTACTTCATGGGTGAGGTGAACTTTGGAAATATCGCCAAAGCCGGTGACTATATGATCCCCAACCCGATGCACTTTGGTCTTCAGTTCAGCATTGCTGCTGTGGTTGGTATGTGCCTAATGAGTATTATCTCTGCCATTGAAACGGTTGGTGATGTATCTGGTATTACCAAAGGTGGTGCCGGTCGTGAAGCAACAGACCGAGAGATTAGCGGTGCAACCTATGCTGACGGAATCGGTACCGCTGTAGCGGGTGTGTTTGGTGGCTTGCCGAATACGTCATTTAGCCAGAACGTCGGTCTGGTTGCGATGACGGGCATCATGAGTCGTCACGTGGTAACGCTTGGTGCGTTGTTTCTGATTGCCTGTGGCTTTTTTCCGAAAGTCGGTGCTGCGATTTCAACCATTCCAATTGAAGTGCTGGGCGGTGGTGTTATTGTCATGTTCGGTATGGTTGCAGCAGCTGGTGTGAGCTTGCTAGCAGATGTCAACTGGACTCGCCGCAACCTTGTGATCTTTGCAATAGCGCTTTCCGTTGGCCTGGGTTTACAGTTGGTGCCGACTGCCATGCAGCACCTGCCTGATCAGGCAAAAATATTAATGACGTCAGGTTTATTGCCGGCGGCATTTATTGCCATTCTTCTTAATGCACTTATGCCAGAAGACGAGGAAAATGCTGCAAGTGCTCATCTTCGCAGCGGACACGGCGGCAGTGAAGGTGGCGATGATGCTGGCTATGCCAAGGCTGACTATGCCAAAGCTGACTATGGCAGGGCTGACTATGACACACCACATCGTTCGGATGTAGATGGTGACTATCAGGACCGCCAGTATCGTGATGCACCACGTCATGATGATGAATATGATCGACCACATCGTGACGTCCAATATGACGATGGCTATGACCGTCGGCCTCGTTATGATGATCAGCCTCGGTATGATAATCCCGATTATGATCGTCGGCCGCGCTATGACGATCGGCCACACGATGATCGACCACGATATGATGACGGGTATGATGATCGGCCGCGTGATCCCCGTGGACCGCGTCGTTAACGACTGCTGTAATTCACTGCGCCATGTGGCGCAGTGAATATTGCAGCGACAATTTACTATGCAATCCCAACACGCAACCTTGAAACCTGAACCGCTTACTCGTGAAGCCTTTCAACCGTATGGAGATGTGATAGAGCTGGCGAGTAAAGAAGCGATAACCATTAACAGTGGGAACTGTCAGCGTTATTCAGACCTGGCTGCGCTGAATATTTGTGAGTCGGGAAAAACAGGCATCAGTCTTTTTGATGCAAAAGTGTATTCAAACCCGTTAACACTGACATACGTTGAGCGTCATCCGCTCGGTTCGCAGGCGTTCCTGCCGACATCATCTGACCCCTACCTTGTGGTAGTAGCAGATGATAATAATGGTCAGGCACACATGCCGAAGGCGTTCATTACTGACGGTTATCAAGGGGTAAACTACCATCGAAATATCTGGCACGGAGTTTTAACGCCAATAACCAGGCAAAGTCGGTTCTTCGTTGTTGACTATATTGGCAGCCAAAACAACCTCGAAGAGTATGAATTTAAAACCCCATATCTTATCGACTTTAGTTCAACTTTAAGCTAGATGCCAATAGCGGAGCTACTGCAATCAACAGTAAACTAGACCCCAAAAGACTACCTGTAAGGGTAGGCCCGGTACCACCACAAGCCACATTGATGGACCGTCGGGCCATTGTGACAGAAGCTTATACAGTTATACCGCGTGGCTCTATGACAGATATCGTCAATAGCCGGTTACCGTTTTGGGAAGATACCCTACTGTGGATACTTGCGTCTCCTGTTGCAGGTTTCTGCAGTACATTTTCACACTATCTGGTAGAGGTTGAGCCCGGTGGCGGCAGCAGTACGCCGGATACCGAAGCTGGTGTGCAGTCAGTGTTGTTTGTGACTAAAGGCAGTCTGACATTAACTGTCAATGATGAACCACACTCACTGGAGTGTGGCAGCTATGTCTATCTGCCACCCAGTGCTGACTGGTCATTATTTAATACTGGTGACAGTCAGGCCGGTTTTCACTGGTTCCGTAAGCCTTATAACAAGGTAGATGGTATAGATGAGCCCGATGTCATTGTGGTTCAGGAGAGCACAGTAGAAGCGCACGTTATGCCAAACAGCAATGATGGTTGGACGACGAAGCGATTTGTCGATCAATCTGACTTAAGGCATGACATGCACATCACTATTGTTAGCTTTGAGCCAGGTTGTGTGTTGCCATTTCTTGAAACCCACGTGATGGAACATGGCTTGTACGTACTGGAGGGTAAGGGGGTTTACAACCTTAACCAGGATTGGGTCGAGGTGGAAGCGGGTGACTACATGTGGCTCAGAGCGTACTGTCCACAAGCTTGCTATGCCGGTGGCGACGGCACTTTCCGATACCTATTGTATAAAGACGTCAATCGCCACATGAGCTTTCCAGTAAAATGACTAAACTGACTACACATGTTCTGGATACCGCCAATGGGGTGCCCGCAAAGAACATGACACTTCGGCTGACAAGGCTGGATGGCGATACACGCGTCAGCATGATAGAAACAAAAACCAACGACGATGGCCGGTGTGATGCGCCATTGCTGGACGGTGACGCTATGCGGGCTGGCACCTACGAGCTTGAGTTTGAAGTGGGTGAGTACTTTGGCAATGCATCCAGTAATGCCTTTTTGTCTTGTGTGGTGTTGCGGTTCGGAATTGATGACCCTGAATCCCACTACCATGTGCCATTGCTTTGCTCTCCCTACAGTTATAGTACCTACCGCGGAAGTTAATCCATGGCTGCATACTTACTCGATTGGATCAATCTGTTGGGCCGGTGGGTCCACATGATCACTGGTATCGCATGGATTGGTGCGTCATTTTATTTTATCTGGCTGGATAACTCGCTCGAGACACCTAAGTCAAAAGCAGATTCTGATAAAGGTGTTTCCGGAGAGGTTTGGTCTGTCCATGGCGGTGGCATGTATCACGCGCAGAAGTATCAGGTATTGCCAGAAGAAATGCCGGAACATCTGCACTGGTTTAAATGGGAAGCCTATACAACCTGGTTGAGCGGTATGTTTATGCTCGCGTTAATGTATTGGTATGGTGCTGAGATCTACACTATTGATCCAGGTGTTGCAGCATTGTCCAAACCAGTAGCTATTGCTATTGGTCTGCTGGTTATAGCCGGTGGCTGGTTTGGTTATGACTGGCTTTGCGAAAGCAAATTTGGTGGGCGTGAAAATCTCATGGCGGCGATTTTATTCGTCGTGTTAACCGCAATCGCGTTTCTCTTGTGCAAGGTGTTCAGTGGCAGGGGTGCTTATATGCACTTTGGTGCAATGCTTGGCACCATTATGGTCGGCAATGTGTTCTTTGTGATTATCCCGGGCCAGAAGGATCTAATTGAAGCCAAAGCTCAGGGCCGTGCCCCGGATCCTATTCACGGTATTCGTGGAAAGCAACGATCAGTACACAATACTTTTTTTACACTACCGGTTCTGTTCGTGATGATCAGCAACCACTATGCAATGACTTTTGGCCACAAGTACAACTGGGCGATTTTGATTGCAATCACACTGATAGGGGCGTTGATACGGGTCTATTTTGTAGCGCGTCATAAAGGCAAAGCGTCGTTGTTGCCAATTATTGCAGCGGCAGCGATTCTGCTTGGGCTGATTGCACTTATGGCGCCACGTCAAACCGTGACAGCGGCATCTGGTGCGCCAGAGTCTGTTGAGCTAGCGACGGTGCAAGGCATTGTGGCAACTCGATGTACAGCCTGCCACGCAACGGTGCCAACACAACCTGGATTTCAAGCGCCACCAAAAGCAATCGTTTTTGAAACAGCTGAGGATATCACTCGACAGGCGCAGACGATACACCAGCAAACCGTGGTAACCAAGGCGATGCCGATCGGTAACCTAACCGGTATTACCGATGAAGAACGAGCAATCATTGATACCTGGTACCGTCAACTTAAGTAGTGCGAGTAACGCTCGGCTTTTTACTGATCGGGTTATTAGATAATGGCAGATAGAAAAAACTGCAAGTCCGACGACGGCTCGACTAAGCCGGTACTTGTCCCGGTAAACAGTCGAGAAAGTGCCACCCAGGATGAGTATCTTTATACAGAGATTTTGGATGCCATTCTGGACAGAAGACTAAATCCCGGGATAAAGCTCAAGGAAGATGAGCTGGCAGACATCTTCTCTGTTAGCAGAACTATAGTGCGACGTGCTTTGTTAAGGCTTTCGCATGATCGCATCGTAGATATCCAGCCTAACCGTGGTGCGACGATAATGCAGCCCGATGTGCAAACTGCACGTGAAGTTCTGGGGGCCAGGAGGCTTATAGAGCGAGAATTGATTCGCCAGGCAACCCTTGCTGCAACTACTGACGCTATTGAATCACTTAAAAAGTGCGTGCAGGACGAACGCGATCAAGTGCGCCGTCAACAGCTGGGTACCGGTCTGAGGTTAAGTGGGGACTTCCACATACAGCTCTCAAAGTTATCTAACAACAAAACCCTGATGGGCTATCTCAAAGAGCTGGTTCCGCAGACATCGCTGATCATCGCAACCTATCAAATCCCGCATCACACGCTTTGTGCACATCAAGAGCACTTTGGCATAATTGACGTTATCGAGCGTGGCGACGTAGAAGCTGCACAGGAAGCCATGGATAGTCATCTTCAACGAATTGAAGACAAGCTCGATCTGGATTCGGAGCGAACTCAGGGTGATTTGTACAGTGCGTTTGCACATCTAAAAGATAGCAAACCCAAAATTTAGGCGAGGACGCTCGCATAGCAAAATCTGGTCGATTGCGAAGCCGCTTCAGTCATTTGAAACCAGCAGTTTTCCGTTTGATTCAACTAAATTGGTTTGTTACCAGATGGAGTCAGGGTGTTCCCCGTCAATGAACCCTTGTCAGTTGAACTGTGAGAATTGAAGGTATTCTTAAAGTTGCCGCTAACCTGTCCCAGGGTGCTCGTGGTCAGCGTGTGAGGTGCATCACATAATAAATTCGATACGGAGAATGCAGTAATGAAAGTACTAGTAGTCGAAGATGATAAGAAGTTGTCGCTTGCCATACGTACCCGATTGCAGTCATTTGGCTATGAGGCTGTAGCTGCTGAAGATGCTATTTCAGCGATTTCTATGGCGATTAAACATAACCCTGATGTTGCACTAGTAGATATCAATCTCCCAGGTGGAGATGGTTTTACTGTACTGGATCGGTTGAGTGCCTCTAATGAATGTAAAGTCATGCCTACTATCATGATGACTGCAAATAGAGATGACAATCTTAAACAGGATGCATTGCTGCATGGGGCATGTGTTTTTTTAGAGAAACCATTTGGATCAACCGCGTTGCTGGAAGCGATAGAGACTGCGGCCAACGATCTGCCATCAGATGGATTAAATGTTCGCCGTGTAGCATAGCGGTAGCCTCTTGATGGATATAAAAAGTAATACTAAACACGATCTTTTAGCTCCACTTTGCAATATTCGAGCATTCAATGAAGAGCTGAAGCATGTGGCTCAGATACTCGAATCGTTTGCTGATAGTCAGTCGGGAACTACTCGACAGGAGATTTCAGACACGTGTAAACAGCTCGCTAACGACGATATGCTGATGTGTACCGATGCAATAACGAGAGCGTCTGATGTGCTTGAAGAAAAAATTACCGAACTACTACAGAGTGCAGTGGGCCTAAATTAGTGCTGTCAGTTCAATATAACCTCAAAGCCACAGAAAATGTCCTCGCTGATCCGCTTCGGATTTTAATAGTAGATGATGACGAGTTGTATATTCAGCTTGTACGTCGAATTTTGCAACGTATCGGTAATCGTAAATATGATATCCGCAGTGTTATCACTGGTGAGGATGCAATAATGCAATGTCGAGATCACACTTTTGATGTGCTATTGCTCGACTATCATCTCCCGAATATGACTGGACTGGATTGTCTTGGTTCTATTCGTGGTGGACGGACCAGAAAGGTAGATAAGCCGCCAGCGATATTGTGCACTGCTGAAGGCAGTGAAAGTACTGCGGGGCTGGCGCTTAGAGAGGGGGCTGATGACTATCTTCAGAAAGCGCATATTAATGATAACTCTTTATCCAGATCTATCAGTAACGTTGTTACCAGGCACAGGTTGAACTGTGAGATCGAGAGGCAGTTTTTAGAACTCAAGAAAATGAATGGTGAGCTTGAGAAAAAGAACCGAGAGATTGGACATTTTTACCAGAAGATGTCTCATGAGGTAAAAACGCCGTTAGCATCCGCAAGAGAATTTCTGTCGCTGGTACGCGATGGAGTGTCTGGTGAAGTTAATGGTCAACAGAGTGAATTACTGGACTATGCTCTGGTAAGTTGTGATCAGCTTAACCGGCACTTTGATGATCTTGTCGATATGACCAAGCTTGATCTTCAGAAGCTTCCGTTAATTATAAAAGAATGTAGTCTGCATGATATCGTACAGAGAAGTACTGCATCATGTGTTGCTAAGTTACGCGAACGTGGTGGAAAAATTCACTATAAGAAAAACTCGGCTATTGATACAGTTCACGCTGATCAGGACAGAATTGTTCAGGTGTTGTCTAATCTTATTGGCAATGCAATCAAGTATTCATCCGAATGCCCGGAGATTCATTTGAAAGTGGAGTTGAATTCGGATGCTCAGAAGATAATTGTTAGTGTTGCTGATAATGGCATCGGGGTCAGTGCGGATGATACGCAGTTTATTTTCGATAAGTTGTATCAGGCTGGAACTGCGAGTACAGATTGCCTGGGGGCTGGATTAGGTCTGGGGTTATCTATTGCCAAGGAAATTGTCACACTGCATGGTGGTAAGATATGGATGGAAAGTGAGCCCGGCAAGGGCAGTACGTTCACTTTTACACTGCCGTTGAAGTTGCTTGAGAAACAATGTTGTCCCAGTTGCTGAAGAGTAGTCAGAATTTAGTGTGCTGTGAAGTAATCCGGTAACTAAAATTGTGCTTATGAAGCCTGATTTATCTTACTCAGCACCTCCAGGCAAGTGTTCTTAAAGAAAGGTTTTTGTAGGCAGTACGCAGCACCCTTACCTATAAGATCAGTTTCTTGCTCAGGGTTCATTACGGATGACATCAAAACAACCTTAATGGTTGGATGTTCCCGCGTCGCATAGTCAAGTAGGTCTTCACCATTCATTTGACCCTCTTCAAATCGCAAATCAGAGAAAACGACTTCAAATTCTTGCGGTTCTAGCTGTTCAATCGCATCTTCAATTGTTGCAGCTTCCGTTACTGTGCAACCACATCGTCCCAGTATCCTTGCGATAGCAGATCGAATATCATTGTCATCATCGACAACAAGTGTTGTGTAGTTGGCTTCACTGTCCATGATGCTGTCTTTGAACGGATAATCCTCATAGATCCGAAAATCAAAGCAGTTTACTCAACACGCACTACTTCGCTGTGAAGTAGTGCATGCATATTACGTTCCGTCATATTATTTTAAATATCTGAGCTTGGCCGATTTGGTTAATGGATATGCAAATAGGTGCTGAGCAGGATTAGCCGGAAAATCTGGTGCTTTGGGCAGACCAAAACCTTAACTTCTCGCAAATTGCAGGCATCGCTCAACGCTCTCAACGGCACCAACCGTCGTTGTCGAGCGCAGACTGATTGCAGCCGTGGCATGGGCGAGCTCCAGTGATCGATCGATCTCCCAGTTTTCGTGAAAACCATACAGCATGCCTGCAGCAAAAGCGTCACCTGCTCCCACTGAGCTGACAATGTCTTCAGGCGCTACAGAAAAACACTCTCTGCTAACTATATTGCCATCTCTGGTCATCGCAAATGCAACGCTCGGACAGTGGGCAACTACTATTTTTAATGGGCCATCGTCGCTTAATTCGAAAAGCTTGGTAGCGGCAGCTTTGAACAGTGAACCGTCAATTTGATTGTTTTGTAAGCATAAGTTTTTACCAGAGAGTGCGCTTAATTCGTATTCATTTGCAATCAGGCTGCTAATATGAGGAATACAGGGGAGTGCGATTTCACGTATTTTCTCTGCCGCTATTGACACTAGTTCAAGATTGGTATGAATGCCGTGGGAGTTCGCGCTCTTTAAGATAGTTACCCAGCCATTAGCCTCATGCTTCCATTGGTTGTCTAACTTTGCATGAACACCTAGTAAACCAAGGTGTAGTATCCTCCCTTTACTGGTTTCAAAATCAAAGTGATCGGGGGTTATGTGATCACTTGAGCCCGTGTGGTGAAAGAATGTACGTCTACCACTGCCACTATCTATAAATACATCTGTGAAGGATGTTTGCACATCATTTATTTGTCTGAGCTGCGTAATGTCAATACCGACACTTGTTGCCTGGTCGAGTAGAAACTGACCATCTGCATCGTTGCCTACTAGGCCTATTGCTTCTACTGGAATAGTATTGTCCAGCTTGCGAATGTCTACGCCAAGATTGTATGCACAACCACCGCCCTGTTGGTCTGTTGCGGTGATTTGGGCAAGATGCTCTTCCTGTGGCCATTGATCTATAATTTTTAATCGATCTAATGCCCAGGTACATGCCGAGATTATTCCGCGTCTGTCATCGCTTTCTTTAGATTTACTGGTCATATCATCAGTGCTGGGTCAGTGATTTTGATATCCGATTACACCACTTTTTGTGCATTTATGCCGGCCTCATTGAGGTTGTGGTGTAGTTAAAGAATCTGAGCTTATACGTCGGCAGGCCGGTGTCTGAGTCTAAGTATTATAACTATTTAGCGCGGTGGTGAGCGACGAAAGCTTGCCGCGTGGCTTCTATGAATATCGGTTGAGTATCGTCGGGTTTTTGGGGTTCGTTATTGCAAGCAAGAGTGCCGGTGAGACTGGCTAAACGGATTGCTGTTAGGCACAAGCTCCTTCTGGATAGAGTCACAAATTGGCATTGGTTGGCGGTCGTCGAGTCGTTGACACTGTCGGACAGATTTCTCCCCGTTCATCTGATACAGCGTTTTTAATACGGTGTTATGGCTACTGTGTTTGATTTTGATGAATAGAGAACTGTGATCTCTGTTGCGGACAAAGGAATGCGGTGTGATTTTTGCGCAACGCGTGGGTACTACACAGGAGTCATCAATGTCCTCTGCAAAGATTTGCGCGGCAATCGCTGTTCTATCAGTTATATTATCTGCATGTGACAGTGCACCGCTGGATGTTCCAGGTGCTGAGTCGTCAGCTGTACCTGAAACCGGCAACACTGAATTTATCGATGGTAGTACTGACAGTACCACCGGAGACAGTTCGGCCATCATCGAGGATGATGAGTACTGGGCGCAGCTGGCGCAGGATTACCCCGCATTCGTAACACCTCCTGAGATCGGTGCGGCCCACGATGCATCTGAAAACATAAATCTTGGTCGATGGGGTGAGGTTATTGAGTGGCCTCAAATCGCTACTGGAGCAGCGCATCTTCCAGATGGGCGGCTACTTACCTGGTCTTCTACCAAGAAGAGCGGTTTTGGCGGATCAACCGCTTTCACTCACGGGTCTATATTTGATCCGTTGACTGAATCGTTCACTGATATGCCGAATGAAAACCATAATATGTTTTGTTCCGGAGTGGCGATGCTTCCCGATGGCAATGTACTCACCTCAGGTGGTGGTGCGACCATAACCACGAACAGTGTTTTTGACGGTAACAGATGGACTTTGACCGATTCGATGAATACACCGCGCTGGTACGCTACAAGCACAACACTGCCGAGTGGTCAGGTCCATATTGCGCTTGGCAGAACTACAGCGAACTCAGAGTTGTGGACTGAAGGGGAGGGGTGGAAAATACTGCCGAATACGAATTTGCAACAGATAACCAGTGATACTGCTGCAACGAACGATCAGCGTACCTGGTTTCCAGCGTTCAATGTTGCACCGGACGGTAGCCTCTTTCACTCGGGGCCGACGACTAATCTGCTTAGTCTTGATCTTTATACTAACAGTAACGCGACAATCCCGCATGGCAAGCGTGAGTCTGAGGACGTTCACCGTTTATACAACACCACTGTGATGTATGACATTGGTAAGATGTTGATTGCCGGTGGAGGCAAGCCTGCTTTAAACAGCGCCATGACTATCGACCTAAACGGTAGCTCACCAGTAGTTACCCCTACTGAGCCGATGACGTATGCGCGTTCCATGCAGGACAGCGTCGTACTGCCAAATGGTAAAGTGCTGGTTATCGGTGGTAACAGCAGCGGTATTCAATTCTCTGATGAAGGTACGCAGCTCTTTCCAGAGATTTGGGATCCTCAAACCGGTCAATGGGATATCCTTGCACCCCATTCAAAGCCGCGTAACTACCATTCGACTGTCATGCTATTGAAAGACGGTCGGGTCGCTGCTATGGGTAGCGGCTTGTGTGGCAACTGTGCAACCAATCAACAGAATGGTGAGATTTTCGAACCGCCTTATCTGTTTAACGGAGACGGCACGTTGGCCTCACGTCCGGTGATATCGTCGGGGCCTGCCGAGGCGATTGCGGGTGAGGCTTTGAGCTTCAGTGCAAGTGCCGGCGTTCAGTCTTTCTCTATGATTCGTCTGATGGCGTTAACTCACCATCAGTCAACAGATCAGCGCTTTGTGCCTTTGGGCTTTTCAGAAACATCATCTGGCAACTACGACGTACAGCTGCCGTCAAACGGTAATGTATTGATACCAGGTAACTACTGGGTGTTTGCGCTCAACGCAAATGGGGTTCCTTCCGAGGGTCACACGCTGATGATCAACCCGACAGTGGAAAAAGTGCCTGAGCCGCCGACTTTTATCTCGTACGAATACTATGAAGGTGTGTATAACTCACTACCTGATTTTGACGGATTGACACCGGTAGCGACAGGTGAAACGAGTGCTTTTAGCCTCAGCGAGGCTCAGGTGAATGATAACTTCGCTTTTCGTTATACTGCCACATTAAGTCTGACAGCAGAAGGCGCCTATACCTTTTTTACCAACTCTGATGACGGAAGTCAGTTGTCCATTAATGGTGAACTGGTTGTCGATAATGATGGGTTGCACGGTGCCAGAGAAGAACAGGGTACTGTGAACCTGGCTGCTGGTACTCACGAAATTGTAGTAACGTACTTTGAGAAAGGTGGTAACAGCAGTCTTTCTGTTCAAATGCAGGGGCCGTTTATAACCAAGCAGTCGCTGCAGCCGTTTCTGGTACCTCTGAATCAGGTCGGTACTCCAGTTGATCCAGTTGATCCGGTAACCCCGGTTGATCCGACTAATCCGAACGATGCTGTGATTAGTTATAATTACTATGAAGGTAACTGGAATGCGCTGCCTGACTTTGCGACGTTGTCTCCTGTGGCATCGGGTCAGTTAGCGGAGTTTTCGCTTGCACCCAGACAGCAGGATCAGTTCTACGGCTTTCGCTATGCAACTACCTTGTATGTGCCTGTCACTAATGACTACACATTTTATGTAAACTCTGACGACGGTAGCGCACTGTACGTCAATGGGCAACTAGTGATCGATAATGACGGATTGCACAATGCAGAAGAAAAACAAGGAAGTATTAGCCTGCCTCAGGGTGAACATGAAATAGTGGTTGAGTACTTTAATCGCACTGGTAGTGGTGTGTTGGGAGTATTTTATGGCAGCGCCTCAATTGGCAAACAAACTCTGGTGCCTTCAGTAACACCGGTAATTGCACCGACTGATCCTGCAAACCCCGATAACCTGTTAGACAATGGTGGTTTCTCGGGTGATTTGTCAGACTGGGAGTCATGTGGAGGCCAGACATCATTCGCCGGTGGCGCCGCCACACTTAGCGCGGGCGGCTGTTTGTTTCAGGAGTTTAGTGTTGCAGCAGATGCAACCTACACATTGAACTGTGATGCAGCAGCATCGGCGGGTTTTGCAAGTGTGCAGCTGACTGTTTCTGATTCCGGTTTTGCATCTCTTGTGTCAGATCTTGCTGAGGTTACCAGTGCGACATTGGCGCCAGTCCTTGCCTCTGTAACTGCACCCGCGGGTGGTGCTCAAGGTGTGGTTACCTTGTATGCCTCAGACCAGGCAGACTATGACAACTGCGTTGTACTGGAAGATCTCAGTGACACTGCGCCGGTAGCAGCAGAACCTGCGGCCAATGATCTACTGGTTAACCCTACGTTTAGCAATAATCTGGATGGCTGGTTCGGTTGTGGTGGCGAGCAAACTCTGTCAACAGACGGTGTCGATGGTGGCCAGGCCGTGAACCTGACCAACGGAGGATGTCTGTTTCAGGAATTTGTGATGATACCCGGTGCGGAGTATGGCATCTCTTGTGTTGGTCGGGCGAATTCAGGCTTTACCAGTGTTTCATTTTTTGAATATGACAGCACATTTGCCGAGATCAATTCGCAGGAGCAAGTGGTTTCCGGTAACGCCTACCAAAACACTGACTTCGCCATCACAGCGTCAAACAATGCCAGTCGAGGCGCTGTTACGCTATACAGTGAGTCTAGTGCATCATTTGATAGCTGTGGTGTTGTTATCACTGATGGTGTTGTAGAGCCGATTATACCTGTCGATTCTCCCGATAACCTGCTGACAAATGGTGACTTTGCCAATGGAGGCACCGAATGGCTCTCATGCGGTGGAACAACTGAAATTGATGCGGTTGGAACAGATAACAGCACGGCTGTAACGCTCGGCTCAACGAGTTGCGTGTTTCAGGAATTCTCGGCTTACCCAGGAAAGCAGTACGGGCTAAGTTGCATCGGAAGTACGACCTCTTTTGCGAGTATGTCTGTTAGCTTCTCTGATCTCTCATTTACAGAACTTGCATCAAAAGAGGTGTCTGTCCCGAGTTCGATGCTGTCAGCGCTTTATGGGGAAGAAACAGCACCGGCTGCAACGGCTCGTGGCGCTGTAACTTTGTATGCAGATGACGCCGCAGTATTCGATGACTGTGCTGTGGTGGAGTTGTAGATTTTGTTTTGATGTGTCGATCCTAAAAGGCCGTCATTACTGACGGTCTTTTTTTGTAAATTACTACTACAAAACTTATGTGATTCATCATTTTCAATGCATCACTTGCTAAATAGGAAACTGCATAGTCAAGAATACGGTTTGTATGATCTACTGCGCTCGGAGTCCTGCCCCAAAGTCCTGGCCCAGAGTCATGATAATAGTGCTGGTCCCTGCGACCGATGTTATCCGCCTGATTACTTTTCCCTCGTTGTATCACTCAAGGCAGTATCAAAAAAATGCCAGTGCCCACGGATTATAATCGTTGGCTGGGATGTGGAAGAGATGTATAAAAGCCTTGCACCGCGATCACGTAAGGTGTGAGGAGAGTAAAATAAAGCATTGAATATACTGATATATAACATCCAAGCTCCTAGTGGGTGTCATTGAAAAATAGATACATGCATATTTATTAATGCATATTGTTGCCAGCGAGCCGGCTGCCTATAGTGATAGCGCTTTAAGAGACAGGCAATTTTGGCAAAGCTATTTTTTAATGGAGGTAATGCTGGATGCAAAAACTAAATCGAAGGCAATTCAATGTTCTGATGGGAGTCGGTGTAGCTTCACTGGCTGTGCCGTTTCATATTGGTGCGCAGTCGAAACCGAAGGTAGTCATTATCGGTGGTGGAGCGGGAGGTGCCACTGCAGCCCGAACCCTAGCTCAGGGTGGTGATCTTGATGTCACACTAATTAGCGCGTCTGACACATACACGACCTGCTTCTTCTCAAACCTTTATCTCGGCGGCTATCGCGACTTTGGTTCTATCACCCACACGTATGACAAGCTGGCAGCAAGTGGCGTTAACGTAATTACAGGTTTTGCCACCGGCATTGATGCGGGTAGCAAGACTGTGAGTCTGGAAGGCGGCTCGTCACTGGCTTATGACCGCCTGGTTGTAGCGCCAGGTATTGACCTTAAATATGACAGCGTACCCGGATACTCGAAAGCGGATGCTGAAATCGCACCACATGCCTGGCAGGCTGGCGCTCAAACCGAATTGTTAAAGGCAAAGCTTGATGCAATGCAGGACGGAGACAACATCGTTATGGTGCCTCCACCCAATCCATACCGATGCCCACCTGGGCCATATGAACGTGTATCTATGATGGCTCACACACTCAAAGCCCGTGGCTACAAGAATAGTAAAATCATCATCCTTGATCCAAAGCCCAAGTTCTCAAAGCAAGCTCTGTTTCAAGAAGGCTGGGAGAACCACTACGCCGGTATGATTGAATGGTACGGTCCTGATGTCCACGGTGGTTTGGTTAATGTAGATGCCAGCGCTGGTGTGGTAGAGACAGATCTGGATGAGTTTAATGGTGCTGTCTTGAACGTAATTCCCGGCCAGCAGGCAGGTTCGATCGCAGTAGCTGCCGGTCTCACCAATGAAACCGGTTTTTGTCCAATCGATGCAACGTCCATGCGTTCAACAATGGATCAAAGCATTTTCGTTATTGGTGATGCGAGCATTGCCGGTGCTATGCCGAAATCAGGCTTCTCTGCCAACAGTCAGGCAAAGGTCGCAGCGAATGCAATCCGCGCTGATCTGACCGATGCCGA
>CALIHW010000121.1 GCA_938020525.1 uncultured Granulosicoccaceae bacterium
GCAGAGCATTGGTTTCACAGGGTATTTTCTTCTCGCGTTCCATGTTTTCATTTACTTGGCTTACTGATATTTGCAAGAGAAAAAATTCGCTGTGGAATCAAGGATCAAGCGGGATGCCGTCATTTTCATGAATAAACCGGGCTAGGAAGAGCGAGTCTTTTCGTCCTGCTCACGCAACTCGCGACGAAGGATTTTGCCTACGTTAGATTTTGGCAGCTCTTCCACGAACGAAATTTCTTTCGGTCTCTTGTAGCCTGTGAAGTTTTCGCGGCAGAATTGCTTAACATCGTCTTCGGTTAAAGATTTGTCTTTGGCGACAATGAACACTTTGACGACTTCCCCGGAGTGCTCGTCCGGCTTCCCTATAGCACCGACTTCCAGAATACCCGGGTGCGAGACAAGGACATTTTCGATCTCGTTCGGATAGACGTTGAAGCCGGATACCAGAATCATATCTTTCAAACGATCAACGATCGTGAAGTAGCCATGCTCATCCATAATGGCAACATCACCAGTGTGCAGCCAGTTATCACTGTCTATGGTTTTGGCTGTAGCCTCTTCACGCTGCCAGTAACCTTGCATGACCTGTGGTCCTCGGATACACAGCTCACCGCGTTCTCCGACCGGCATCATATTACCGTCCTCGTCTTTCACACACGCTTCGGTAGATGAGATCGGTAGGCCGATAGCTCCATTGTAATCTGTTGCAGTTATCGGATTCATACAGGCGGCGGGGCTGGTTTCTGTTAGACCATACGCTTCAATCAATGGGCAGCCGGTTACTTCTTTCCATTCTTCAGCCACTGACTTCTGCACGGCCATACCACCGCCGAGAGTGATCTTTAAGCTCGAAAAATCCAGCTTATCAAAACCGTCTGTGTTTAACAGGGCGTTAAATAATGTATTAACACCAGTAACTGCTGTGAACTTATATTTGCCTAGTTCTTTAACGAAAGCAGGCAAATCACGCGGGTTCAATATCAGTATGTTGGTGGCACCCATTTTTGCGTATACCAAACAGTTAGCTGTGAGTGCAAATATATGATATAGCGGCAATGCTGTGATGATGATTTCTTTGCCTTCTTCGACATTGGAAGGTGCAAGCCAGTGATGCGCCTGTTGCATATTGGCGACCATATTTCCGTGGCTTAGCATTGCACCTTTTGCAACCCCGGTAGTGCCACCCGTGTATTGTAGGAAAGCGAGATCACCATGCGTCAGTGAAATTTTCTCAGGTTGCTTACCTGCGCCTTGTTTCAGCACATCATTAAAGGAAATGCTGCCCGGCAAACTAAAAGCCGGTACCATTTTTTTAACGTACTTGACCACCGTGTTGACAATAAGTGACTTGGGAAAGCCGAGCATGTCGCCAACCCGGGTGGTTATGATTACTTCCGGATTTACATGTTTCAGTGTGCGTTCGAGTGTATGTGCAAAATTCTCGACAATGACAATTCCCTTGGCTCCCGAATCTTCTAATTGATGTTGCAATTCGCGTCTCGTGTAGAGGGGGTTGGTGTTAACAACGACCAGCCCAGCTCTTAATATTCCAAATACCGTAATCGGGTATTGCAAAAGGTTTGGCATCATTACCGCAATACGGTCTCCTTTTTGAAATTTGCCACTTGCCTGTATCCATGCTGCGAAGGCTTTTGATTGTTCGTCGAGTTCACCAAAAGTGATTGAGGCGCCCATACTGACAAATGCTACGTTGTCGCGGAACTTCTCAACGCTTTCTTCCATCACCTCGACAATACTGTTGTATGCGTCGATATCAGCAAATTCCGGTACACCTTCCGGGTAGCTGCTAAGCCATGGTTTTGCAGTCATGTTTTTCCACCTTAAATGTTGCATTTATTTTTTTGGACCTGTGACCAGTTGCACTTGCTAATGATCTGTCACGGTTGCTGCTCACTTATTATAGACTTGCATACCGAATGTACGTTCCTGATCTTCCTTACAAGTTGCCCTGCAAGAAGTCCGTTAATTGACATGAGCTCAGCTGAGACACTTTATATCCCTGTGGCCGAAGGTGTTCAACTGGCTGCGACTTCATTTGGGAAAGCCCGTAATCCTGTAGTAATACTGATGCATGGTGCGGGTCAAACGCGCTATTCCTGGCGCAATGCAGGCCAATACCTGGCAGAAGCAGGCTGGCATGCTGTGACCGTGGATATTCGTGGGCACGGCGACAGTGACTGGGCAGCAGACGGGAACTACTCGGTCGATACGCTGGTAGCTGACTTATTGGCGGTGGTGCGCCACTTTGCGGATGCATCTGAGGTTAAACCCGTGCTTGTCGGGGCCTCACTCGGTGGTATCTGCGGTATGTTGGCGCAAGGCGAAGCCGCATCAGAGATTTTTCGCTCGATGGTGCTGGTTGATATAACCCCGCGAATCGATAACGAGGGTGTTGCCAGGATTATAGAATTTATGAGTCGGTATCAAAGCGGCTTTGCATCGGTTGAGGAGGCCGCAGTGGCGGTTGGTGCGTATCAGTCGCATCGCCATCGTGACGCTTCATCGTCTGATTCAAGCCCTCAGGAAGTGATACGTACAGAGTCAAATCAAACAGAAAGCAACAAGGCTGAATCACCTCGTGCGACAAACGCTAGTGGTCTGAAAAAGAACTTGAGACTGGCAGATGATGGCCGGTACTACTGGCACTGGGATCCGAGGTTAATGCAGCACATCGGCACAATTGATGAACACTTTTATCTACGCCAGAGACACGCAGCTGCAAATCTTACGCTACCTGTACTTCTTATCCGCGGACAGCAAAGTGAAATCGTTAGCCGCGAATCAGTGGAGGAATTTCTGCTGCTGGTACCACATGCAGAGTTTCAGGATATTGCTGATGCAGCGCATATGGTTGCCGGTGACAATAACGATATCTTTGCGCAGTCTGTGCTGAAATTCATTGGCGAGGCCAAACGTTAGGCTAAGTGCTTTTGTCGTAAAGATGCTCGGTAGCTAATTTAGAAAAAGCTGTATCAGGCTACCGCGCCACAGCACTTTTTATACTTTTTACCGCTGCCGCAAGTACAGGGGTCGTTGCGTCCCACCTTCGGCGAGTCGCGGCGAATTTGTTCTACTTTTGGTGACTCTGCGTCAACAAAGTACCAGTTGTCCTGATGCTTCCTGAATAGACTAACTTCGTGGTGATTAACCAGGTTGCCATTGGTGTCATTAAACTTAGCAATGAACTCAACGGTTCCGTCCTCATCTGCGGGGCCACCACGTTCGGTTTTTCTGATATCAAGGCTTAGCCACTCAGAGTTCTCGGCCCAGTCTTTGGTGCTTGCAAGATCTATCTCTGCTCGGTGGGCTGGGTGATGGGTTTTTTGGATGTAGTCAATGTTTGCAAATGTATGCGCGGTATATCTTGAACGCAGTAAGGCCTCTGCAGTTTCAGGTTGTTTTTTTCCCTTTAAATATGGAGCACAACAAATTGAAAACTCATCTCCGGAACTGCAAGGACATAAACTCATGTAACTTTCTCTCGTTTTTAATGGCCGACGGAGGTCACCTTTTAAGGTAATTCGTCGAAAGGCGATCCACTATTGCGATCCACTACTTAAGATAATTCCTCGACATCCACGTCGAGGTGCATATCGAGTAATTTGTCACCGATCAAGCTTACTGATCCAAAGCGACGATCGATGCCGGATGCACTGAATTCGAAAGTATACCAACGCGCGATCCCCATGTGTCCACGATTGGTTCTTTGCAACCGCAGTTTAGTAAGAGACACGGTCTCGTCCAGCAACTGCACCTGCAGCCGTTTACAGGCCTCGCGCGCGAATCGAATAGCTGTTTCCCGACTAACAGTGCCGTACCACCAGAATGCAAGCGCTGCCAGTAGCAGTGATATAAAGAGAATTTCCATTGGAATTTGGTATCTGCGTGCGCGCCGTTTGTCAGTCCGCCGTCTGCTCGCGCCTGTTAAAGTGGGAAAATGCTGTGCAATAACCGCTTTATACGGAAATTCCGCTTATATAATAGCGGACAGTCAGGACAACGGCTAAGTTACACCGCAGTGGAACTTGGCAGAGTGATTGTCTTGCACAATTTATCGAACTTTGCCCGCAAATGGCACTCTATCTCGAAGCTAACCAGGAGGTCGCTTTGGACGACTCTACCCGAACTGAATTAGAAGCGGCAGCGTTTCGCAGACTGGTACTACATCTGCGTGACCGAACTGACGTACAAAATATCGATATGATGAATCTTGCAGGATTCTGCCGTAACTGTCTGTCCAAGTGGTATTCGGCGGAAGCTTCTGATCGTAACCTCGATATTGATGTAGAAGCCGCCAGAGAAATCGTCTACGGCATGCCTTACGCTGAGTGGAAGGATAAGTATCAGACCGAGGCGACTCAGGCACAGAAGGACAAATACAATGAGACTCACAACTAGCTGTGTTTGAATGCGCGGACCGCTTGAGTCCGGAGTTGTTCAGGCAGGTGCTCGGCGAGTCTCCAGACACTCTGGATATACTGGCGTTATTGCCCGTGAAAAACGAGCCCGGCAACAACAATTTCGGACGGAAATCGCAAGACCAGTTCAGACAGCTGTTGCGTGACACGTATCCGTCATGTCCCGGTGAGCCTGAGGTGTATTCGTTTGCAGAGGTTGCTGATCTGACATTTTTGCAAACGCGCCGCTGGCCACTAGTCTGCCTGCTTTGGCCGAATCTCACTGAAGACTTCGATAAATCGGTATTGTCCAGATTGCTTGCCAGGCTTCGTGATCTCCACGCTGACAAGGTAATCCATGTGGAAATGACTCGTGCCGAGGCATCGAATTCTAACGCCCAAAGCTGGTCGATGGAAGACAGTTTGGCGCTTGGCTTTTGGCTAAATCAGGAGCTGCAGGATTATGGCATGCAAATCTATGAATTCGACATTCGCACTTACAAAACGGCACCTGATTGGCTTAATTCGAAGCACTGGGCAAATCCTGAAATGTGGGAAAAGCACCGGTGGTAGTCGAGCCTGTAACTCGTATGCATCTTGATTCTTCGGTAATGTCGCGGTTTAGCCATTCAAAGTCTATAATCCCGGTTCCCTCACCTTATCTTTCGCGGAACAAAAAATGTCCGACATGAAAATGTTGCAAAGCACCTCGATGCTCGACGGTGGCAACATTGTTTATCTTGAAACTCAGTACGAAAACTATCTGCGTGATCCGAATTCAGTTTCCGAAGCGTGGCGTGAGTACTTTGAGCAGTTGCCAATGGTCAATGGTCAGGCACACGACATACCCCATTCTGAAATCCGCAATCACTTCTATAGCACCGCCCGGCGATCAGCGACGCGCAGTGGTCCGATAGGTGACGGCTCGGCAGAGCACGGTCGAAAACAGATCCAGGTTGGTGCGCTGATTGACGCCTACAGAACCCGCGGCCATCAATTGGCGGATATTGATCCACTCAACATGATGAATAAGATCGAAATTCGCGAAGTGCAGTTGCATGAGTGTGGACTGTCAAATGCCGATCTACAAACTGAATTTCAAACACCGTCGCTACACGGAATTGATACTGCAACACTCAGTGAAATTATTCAGCACCTGGAAAAAATTTATTGTAGCTCGATCGGTTATGAGTACATGTATATCAACCACACAACGCAGAAGCAGTGGTTGCAACAGCGAATCGAAAGTTACTGGTCTAAACCTGATCTTAGCGCCGAGTCGCGTAAGTGGATTCTTGAGCGATTAACCGCAGCAGAGGGTATGGAGCGTTATCTTCATTCACGCTACGTAGGGCAAAAACGGTTTTCACTGGAAGGCGGCGAGAGTTTGATCGTCATCATGAGCTCACTGGTACAACGTGCAGGTAGTGCGGGTTGTAAAGAGATGGTTGTCGGCATGGCGCACCGCGGCCGCTTGAATGTGCTGGTGAATATCCTGGGTAAAAACCCTGCTGATCTGTTTTCTGAATTTGAAGGCAAAGGCAAGGGGCAGACGGTATTGTCATCTGGTGATGTTAAGTACCACCAGGGATTTTCATCCGATATAAAAATCAGTGGCAACCAGTATATGCACCTGACGCTGGCTTTTAATCCATCTCACCTTGAGATTGTTTCACCGGTGGTTGAAGGTTCAGTGCGCTCACGACAGGATCGCCATGATGATGGTGACGGGCAGATGGTATTGCCAATTGCTATACATGGTGATGCAGCATTTGCGGGTCAGGGTGTTGTGATGGAGACATTCAACATGGCTGATTCACGCGGCTTCTCTACCAAGGGAACTGTGCACATCATTGTTAATAACCAGGTAGGTTTTACCACCAGTAATCTTGATGACGCACGTTCAACGCTGTATGCGTCGGATGTCGCAAAAATGATTAACGCTCCAATATTCCATGTTAACGGCGATGATCCGGAAGCTGTGCTTTTTGTCAGTCAGCTTGCACTCGATTTTAGAAATGAATTTCAGAAAGACGTTGTTATAGATATGGTTTGCTATCGTCGACATGGTCATAACGAAGCAGACGAACCATCGGCCACCCAACCGATGATGTACAAAACGATTAAGGCATTGCCTACTACCCGGCAACTCTATGCAGAGAAACTGATCAATGCAGGTATTGCTGAAGCGGGTGTGCCTGATGCAATGGTGCAGGATTACAGAGATAAACTCGATGCTGGTGTGACTGTAGCACCAGATGTTGAAGTAGACCCTGATGCAGACCTTGCTCAGGATATCGCCTGGCGTGAATATCTTAAAGCAGATTGGCGCTCGCCCTATGACAGTTCATTACCAGTGGAGACGCTGCAGACTCTTGCTACCAAACTCACTACGTTGCCTGATGGACTAGTACTTCAGTCGCGGGTTAAAAAAATAATTGAAGACCGCCGCAAGATGACGGCCGGTGCGTTGCCAATTGACTGGGGTTATGCTGAAAATCTTGCCTATGCAACGCTCATCAATGACGGTTATCCGGTACGGTTGTCCGGTCAGGATTGTGGTCGCGGTACATTTTTTCACCGCCACGCTGTTTTGCATAATCAGAGTAGTCCCGGTGCTTATGTGCCATTGAGAAATTTGTCAGAGAATCAGGCAAACTTCCTGGTGATCGACTCTGTGTTGTCAGAGGAAGCTGTGCTTGCTTTTGAGTACGGTTATGCAACGGCAGATCCCACGACAATGGTTATCTGGGAAGCTCAGTTTGGTGACTTTGCCAATGGTGCTCAGGTAGTCATTGATCAGTTTATAAGCTCAGGTGAAACCAAATGGGGTCGCTTGTGTGGTCTAAGTTTGTTCCTGCCACACGGTTACGAAGGTCAGGGCCCTGAACACTCTTCTGCGCGTCTTGAGCGATTCTTGCAGCTATGTGCTGAAGACAATATGCAGGTAGTCGTGCCAAGTTCTCCTGCGCAGGCTTATCATATGATTCGTCGTCAGATGGTCAGACCAATGCGCCGTCCCTTGATTGTGATGACACCGAAGAGTCTTTTAAGACACAGACTTGCAGTCTCAACTTTGGAGGATCTGGCTAACGGAAAGTTTGAACCAGTGCTGCCAGAGATAGATACTATCGATGCAAATGGCGTGACCAGACTTATTTTCTGCTCCGGTAAGGTTTTTTACGATTTGCTTGAAAAGCGTCGTGAAGAGAAGCTCAATCACATTGCAATCGTTCGACTCGAGCAGCTATATCCATTCCCCTATCAGGAGATGGGAGAAGCCATAGCAAGCTATCCGAATGCCCAGCAGGTAGTTTGGTGTCAGGAAGAACCGCGTAATCAGGGCGCATGGCGGGCAACCAGACATCGTGTTGAACGAGTACTGAGTGATGGACAGGAACTGGAGTTTGCCGGGCGTCCACCATCGGCATCTCCAGCGGTTGGTTACGCCAATCTGCATATCAAAGAACAGAATACGTTGGTGCTTGAGGCATTGGCGCTGCAGGAAAACAGTCAGCACACAGTTGAACATCAACTACAAACTCCTAACTAACCTCCTATCTATAGATACAAGCAGGGTCTCAATAGAATCCAATGAGCACTGAAATCAAGGTTCCCGTTTTACCCGAGTCGGTTGCCGACGCGACAATTCTGGCGTGGCAGAAGAAACCCGGTGATGCCGTCAAAAGAGACGAAGTCCTGGTTGAAGTAGAGACCGACAAAGTCGTACTCGAAGTACCCGCCCCGGCCGATGGCGTGCTGACGAGTATTGTTGCTGATGAAGGTGCCACGGTCGTTGCCCAGGAGTTACTTGGAACAATTGAAGCAGGCGCCGTCGCAGAAAGTGCACCTGCAGCTGCGGCACCCGCACCATCATCCGGTGGCCAGATCGGCGGCCAAACTGGTGGCCAGACCGGCGGTCAGACCGGCGGCCAGACGAGCCCGTCTGTCAGAAACATGATGGCCGAGCACGGTGTTGATCGCGATCAGGTAGTCGGTACCGGGAAAGGTGGCAGAATAAGTAAAGACGACGTCCAGGCACATGTTGCCTCAGGTAGTAGCCCAGCCCCTGCGGGTGTTGCGGCAACTTCCGCACCTGCGGCAAGTACACCCAGCCCGACCCCTGGAATACCTCCTGTTAGTGGTGATCGTGAAGAACGACGGGTACCGATGTCGCGGCTGCGGGCACGAATTGCCGAGCGTTTGTTACACGCCAGTCAATCAACAGCGATGCTGACCACTTTTAATGAAGTAGATATGCAGCCAATGAAAGAGCTGCGTGCACAATATAAAGATCAGTTTGAAAAGGCGCATGGTGTACGCCTTGGTTTTATGTCGATCTTCGTCAAGGCAGCGACTGAAGCGTTGAAGCGCTATCCGGATATCAATGCATCTATTGATGGTGACGATGTTGTCTATCATGGCTTTTGCGATATCGGTATTGCGGTTTCATCTGATCGCGGTCTTGTGGTGCCGGTACTGCGTGATACAGAGCTCCTGTCGCTGGCTCAGGTCGAAGCACAGATTGGTGAATACGCCGGACGAGCCAAAGAAGGCAAACTCGCTATGGAAGATCTCACCGGCGGTACTTTTACTATTACCAATGGTGGCGTTTTTGGGTCTCTGATGTCGACACCGATATTAAATCCACCGCAAAGTGCAATCCTCGGCATGCATACTATTCAGGATCGACCGGTTGCGCGTAACGGCGAAGTAGTTATTAAACCGATGATGTATATAGCGTTGTCTTATGATCACCGTATTGTCGATGGTCAGGGGGCGGTGGGTTTTCTGAAGACGATTAAAGAACTGGTCGAAGAACCGGCCAAGATACTTCTCGATATCTAAAGCCACATACTGAGTAGGCACTCTGCGGCCCTGTCGGCTGTTGTATAATGATCTGCTCATCTCGCACTACCTGGCGAGTATTCTATTTTCCGGGTGGTGCCAGTCACTGATTAGACTGCGACCCGTTTTCGGGGCGCGGTTAATGGTCTCATCAGCAAGGCAATCCCTTGCAAATCGGAGTAACCAATGTCTGATAAATTCGATGTCATTGTGATCGGCGGCGGACCTGCGGGCTATGTTGCTGCGATTCGTTGTGCGCAACTGGGCCTACATACTGCCTGTGTTGAAAACTGGATTAACAAGCAAGGCAAGCCGGCGCTCGGTGGTACTTGTTTAAATGTGGGCTGTATACCATCGAAAGCATTGCTTGAAGCCAGCCAGCGTTATTATGACGCAGTAAATCACTTTGATGACTATGGCATTGAGGCAACTTCGGTTAGAGCAGATGTGCCGAAAATGATCGCTCAGAAAGACAAGATAGTGCAGGAGCTAACCGGTGGTATAGAAGGTTTGTTCAAAGCCAATAAAATCACCTGGATACAGGGCACAGGGTCACTGCTGCCTGAAAAGCACGTGGAAGTAACCGATCAGAACAATACAAAAAGTACTTATTCTGCTGAACACGTGATTCTTGCTACCGGATCGAATTCGATAGAAATTCCTTCAGCACCCCTGCAGGGAGATATTATTGTTGACTCATCAGGAGCACTGGACTGGGAGTCTGTACCGGAAAAACTTTGTGTGATTGGTGCGGGTGTCATTGGTCTGGAGCTTGGTAGTGTTTGGCGCAGACTTGGTTCTGAAGTCGTAGTGCTTGAAGCACAGGATGCTTTTCTGCCCATGGTTGATGATCAAATAGCACGCGAATCCTTAAAACAATTCACCAAGCAGGGTTTGGATATCAAACTCGGCGCTCGTGTTATGGCCTCCACCGTCAGCGGAAATAAGGTCAACATCCAGTACACTGATAAAGATGGTGAACAGCAGTTGCAGGTTGACCGTGTCATCGTAGCCGTTGGTCGCCGTTCAAATATAGATAATCTGACGTTACCGGAAACTGATCTTTTGATTGATGAGCGCGGTCTTGTGCATGTCAATGGAGCTTGTGAGACTAATTTACCGGGTGTATGGGCAATTGGCGATCTGGTGCGCGGCCCGATGCTGGCGCATAAGGGCTCAGAAGAAGGTGTTGCGGTTGCTGAGCGTATTGCGGGTAAGCACAGCCACCTTAACTATGATGCGATTCCATCGGTAATCTACACTCACCCGGAAATTTCATGGGTTGGTAAAACCGAACAGCAACTTAAGGAAGAAGGTGTTAATTATAAGAAGGGTGTGTTCCCGTTCATGGCAAGTGGGCGAGCCAAAGCCATGCAGGACACAAACGGTACGGTGAAAATACTTGCCGATGCAGACACTGATGCCGTGCTCGGTATGCATATTGTCGGCGCTCATAGTTCAGAGTTGATCGGTCACGGTGTACTCACCCTGGAGTTTGAAGGCACTATCGAGGATATTGCGCACACAGTATTTGCACACCCGACGCTTTCTGAAGCTATTCACGAAGCAGCGCTAGGTGCCGATGGTCGCGCGATACATATACCCAATAGAAATCGATAAATTACGTGCGGGTGAGATAGATCGGATACGGGTCTCTATAGATTTGTCTCTATAGATTTCCAGGCACTTGCGAACAAATTAATAATCAACGGAGACTATTCAAAACATGAATATTCATGAGTACCAGGCGAAAAAGCTGTTGGCCGGGTTTGGCGTCGCTGTTTCAAAAGGTGAGCCGATACTTGCAGCCTCAGAGATTGATTCGGCCATCGATAGCATGCCGGGCCCAGTCTATGTCGTTAAAAGTCAGATCCATGCAGGCGGTCGCGGAAAGGGTAAATTTAAGGAACTTGCAGCCGATGCAAAAGGCGGAGTCCGTGTTAGCTTTTCTGCCGAAGAAGCTAAAGCCAATGCGCATGAAATGTTCGGTAAAACACTCGTCACTCAACAAACCGGTGCTGCCGGCAAGCAAGTGAACCGTCTATATATTGAAGACGGTGCAGATATAGAAACAGAATTATATCTGTCAATTCTTGTTGATCGCGAAACCAGTAAGTTTTCTTTTGTGGCATCTACAGAAGGTGGTATGGATATCGAGGCGGTAGCACACGATACGCCAGAGAAAATTCATACTATCGCTATCGATGCCCTTGAAGGTATCACGGATGCAGATGTTGCAAAACTGAACGCGGCATTCGAGCTTGAAGGAACTGCAGCAGAAGATGGCAAGACATTGTTCCCGACTTTATACAAAGCGTTTGTAGAAAGTGACATGAGTCTTCTTGAAGTAAACCCGTTAGTTGTATTGAAAGACGGACATCTTAGGGTGCTGGATGCCAAAGTATCTTTTGATGGCAACGCCATGTTTCGTCAACCGCAACTCGCAGAGCTGCGTGATGAAACAGAAGAGGACGAAAAAGAAATTGAAGCGTCTAAATATGATCTTGCCTACATCGCACTCGATGGTGATATCGGTTGTATGGTGAATGGTGCCGGTTTAGCGATGGCAACCATGGACATCATCAAACTATATGGCGCTGAGCCTGCCAACTTTCTTGATGTTGGTGGTGGTGCAACGACAGAAAAAGTGACAGCTGCATTTAAGATTATTACCTCTGACCCGAACGTAAAAGGCATTCTTGTTAATATTTTTGGTGGCATTATGCGTTGTGATGTAATTGCAGAAGGTGTGGTGGCAGCAGTTAAAGAGGTGGGTCTTAATGTACCGCTGGTGGTTCGCCTTGAAGGCACCAAGGTGCAGGAAGGTAAAGATATAATTAACAACAGTGATCTTAACGTGATCGCTGCTGATGATCTGGACGATGCTGCCCAGAAAATTGTCAAAGCGGTCAAGGGGTAGGCTCATGTCAATACTAATAAATAAAGACACCAAAATACTGGTACAGGGCTTAACAGGTAAGACCGGTACATTCCATACCGAGCAAGCGCTTGCGTATCACAGAACGAAGATGGTCGGTGGTATTCACCCCAAAAAAGGTGGCACCACCTGGGTTTCTGAAAACGGTGATTCAAAAGGCACTGAACTGCCGGTCTTCGCAAGTGTAAAAGAAGGCAAAGCGGAAACCGGTGCAAATGCTTCGGTGGTCTATGTGCCACCTGCAGGTGCGGCAGCCGCAATTATTGAAGCAATTGATGCTGAGATACCGCTTGTTATCTGTATTACAGAAGGTGTGCCTGTCAGAGATATGGTAAATGTGAAAGCCAGATTGCAGGATTCAAACTCACGACTGGTCGGTCCTAACTGCCCCGGCTTGTTAACACCGGATGAGTGCAAGATAGGCATTATGCCCGGTACTATATTTAAGAATGGTTCTGTTGGAGTGGTATCTCGCTCGGGCACATTAACATATGAAGCGGTATATCAAACTACAATGGCAGGCCTGGGTCAGACTACTGCCGTTGGTATTGGTGGTGATCCGGTTAAAGGTACCGAGTTCATTGATGTACTTGATCTCTTCCTCGATGATGACGATACCAAGTCAATCATTATGATTGGTGAAATTGGTGGTTCTGCAGAAGAAGAAGCTTCCGAATGGTTATCTGAACAGGCTGCCAAGGGTCGTAAGAAACCCGTTGCTGGTTTTATCGCTGGTCGTACTGCACCTCCGGGTCGAACCATGGGCCATGCAGGTGCGGTTATCTCCGGTGGTAAAGGTGGTGCAGAGGATAAAATTGCTGCGATGGAGAGCGCAGGTATTGTTGTTTCACCTTCGCCTGCGAAGCTGGGTGAAACGCTCTTAAAGGCAATTGGTTAGTAACGATTGAAGCCAGTGCAATGCCAACCTTTCAAGGCCATCTTTTATAAGTAAACATTACAATGTTAATGTCATCACATAGTTGATGGCATTATTTTGTAACCGCAGTTTCAAGTGTTCAGTGTTTGACACCGTCAAGTAAATCCCGCTGCAAGGCCATTAATCTAGTTCTGTAGATTTATATTCGATCAAACATCTATCTATTTGCTTTTCAACTGTTGAAGAGTAGCGCCAGGGATTTTATTGGTAGTCGTAGAGTGATCTAAATCTGATTTGACTAAATGCCATAGTAAGCTTCTCCTGCTATGGTACAGAATATGTAATGTCGTCTGTCACAACGAGTTCTTTTAGGCTTGGAGACACGATGATTCTGGTACTGGGCACCGCAGAAGACCGACATGCGGCTGTGATATACAATAAAATAGTTGCCCGCGGAACTCGTGTTGCATACTTCGATACACGTCTATATCCAAAAGACATGACCATTACCTTTGACGGTGCGCTGCCCATGTCGGGCACGATCCGTTATCGCGATGGTCAATCAGCAATCGATCTATCTACTGTTAATTGCATTTACTGCCGTCAGTGGGATGATTTGGTCAGTGGAATGGCGACGGGTATCCAGGACGAAGTAGAACTGCGAGAAACAGAAGCCTCTCTCGGCAGCCTTTTCCGCGGACTTGAGTGCAGCTGGGTCAATCCGATCAGTTCACTGAACAATTCGCGCTACAGAATCCATCAGCTACAGAAAATTCGCTCACAAGGCATACGTGTGCCGGAAATTATTGTCAGTAATGATTTTCGACGTGTGCAGGCGTTTTTCAGTATGACGGAAGAGAAGCTGCTCTATCGTCCCTCGGGCTGGGCTGACTCTAACTGGAATCTCGGCCAGATTGATGACATCGGTCGTTTAATTTCGGATCTGCCCGGTACACCGGTGGAGTACCAGGAAAATATCCCCGGCGATCAGGTACGAGCTTTTGTGATAGGTGATTCGGTGTTTGCCGGCGTGGTTGAAACAGTAGAGTCTGACTTTACCGGCACCATGGGTGGCGACTATGTCAGACCGGTCGAATTACCCCAGGAAGCCAAGCGCACTTGTATCCGTGCAGCGGCAACGCTTGATTTAGTATTCTGCTCGGTAGATTTGCGAATCACGCCGGAAGGGGAGTTTGCCGTCATTGATGTTGACGCCAATCCTATGTTTATGCATTTTGAGCAAACCACGCGGCTGCCGATCAGTGATCGGTTAGTTGAGCTGTTAATTGCGTCGGACGTGGATGCATACGACTCCCGTGTGACCATGTACGCCGCATAAGCTTTAAAGAGACTAATAGTACTGCGAGCAGTTTTGCTGCTGTTGGCGATGCCGTCTAGAATGGGCAACCTGTACGACTTATGTCTTTAGAGATGTACAAGTGGTTAACACAGCTTAGTGAGACTCCGATGACCGCACAGCTCTACATTTTATCGGCCCCGTCAGGTGCCGGAAAAACCAGCCTGGTGCGTGAGGCGTGTTTACGCCTCGATGATTTGGTCGTCTCTGTCTCTCACACCACCAGGCCCATGCGTCCGAAAGACACTGATGGTACTGACTATCATTTTGTTGATATCGAGACTTTTCATCAGATGATCGCTGATGCAGATTTTCTTGAGCATGCTCAGGTCTTCGACAATTTTTACGGTACCTCGCACAAGGCCATCAAGGAGTTGCTTGCCAGTGGCAAAGATGTGATTTTGGAAATCGACTGGCAAGGTGCTGATCAGGTGCGCGGACTCATTCCCGAGGCATGTAGCATCTTCATCGTGCCGCCGTCGCGCGAAACCCTTGAGCATCGTTTGCGTGGCAGAGCCAGCGACTCGGAAGAAGTCATTGAGAGACGTATTGCGGAAGCAGTCTCTGATATGCAGCACTTTTCTAACTACGACTACCTGATAGTTAATGATGATTTCGAGCAGGCCACATCTGAACTATGTGCAATTGTTATAGCAAAGCGGGTAGAAGTGAGCAGGCAGTCTCAGCAGCGATCCGGACTGCTGTCTTCTCTGCTGGGTTAAAGAGCATTTAATCCTGCTCCAGATTGTCAATCTTTTATACCATCGTCAGTTCACTATATAAGCGGTTGTTTTCTGGCTGAATGTCACTAGAATGATGGCTCTGAGCGTCAAAATTACCCTGTCGCGCGGACCATTTAATCTCAACTGACTGCGTCCGCCCTTGTTTGGGGCTGCAGTTAAAAACAAGACCGGAGAAATAACTTGGCACGAGTTACTGTAGAAGACTGCCTCGAGCATGTTGATAATCGTTTTGAGCTGGTACTTCAGGCTGCCAAGCGAGCGCGAAAAATTTCACTTGGTGCCGAACCTCTTGTGCCGATTGAAAATGACAAACCTACCGTTGTCGCGTTGCGGGAAATTGCTCAGGGGCTAATCAAGAAAGAAATGCTGGAAGACGCTCCACCGATAATGCCAGTCGAGGAAGCGGCCAGTGAAGAAACCGCATCCATTACCCCAACCGGCATTTGAAACAACGACGCCAAACGCGGCAGTGTCCTCGCTGACACGGCCCACAAACCGGGCTGTTGCTGCTGATTCCCAGTCAGTTCAAAGCCAGTCCCCGGATATTGATGACCTCTGCAAAATTATGCAGAGGCGCTTTGATGAAGCGCAAATCAATGAAGTCAGAGCGGCCTATACGCTTGCCGAGCGTGCACATACAGGCCAGAGTCGCGTAAGCGGCGAACCCTATATTTCTCATCCACTGGCAGTTGCGAGAATCGTATTCGAATTGAATATGGATCATCGCAGTGTGATGGCGGCGCTGCTGCATGATGTGGTTGAAGATACGTCAGTCTCAGTCGAGCAGATCACCGAGCAGTTTGGTGATGATGTATCTGTGCTCGTCGATGGACTGAGCAAACTGACGCATCTTAAGTTTAAGTCTCGTGCCGAAGCACAGGCAGCCAATTTTCAGAAGATGTTGCTGGCCATGGTCGATGACATTCGTGTGATTCTGATCAAGCTTGCCGACCGGATTCACAACATGCGTACGCTTGGTGTTATGCCGGATGAAAAGCGTCGACGCATCGCTCGTGAAACACTGGAAGTTTATGCGCCGATTGCCAATCGGCTTGGCATCTATCGAATGAAAAACGAGCTGGAAGATCTCGGCTTTAAGGCGCTTTACCCGGCGCGCTACAGAGTGCTTGCAGAAGCGGTTAGCAAGCGGCAGAAAGATCGAGTTGAGCTAGTACAGAAGTTTGAGATTGTAGCCAAATCCAAATTGGAGCAGGCGGGGCTTGATGCTGAAGTGCACGGGCGTGAAAAGCATCTTTACAGTTTGTACCAGAAAATGCGTAAGAAGCGTTCAGCATTTGAAGATATCTTTGATATGTTTGCTGTACGCGTAGTAGTTGATACGATTGATGAATGTTATCGCGCGCTGGGTGTTATGCACCAGGTGCACAATCCGTTACCCAAGCAATTTAAAGACTATATTGTTATCCCCAAAAGCAACGGCTATCAATCACTGCATACGGTATTACTAAGCCCGGCGGCAGTACCGATAGAAGTGCAAATCAGAACCCGAGAAATGGATCGCTTTGCAGAAACAGGCGTTGCCGCACATTGGATGTACAAAGAGGGACAGTCCAATAGTGCTCAACAGCGAGCTCATCAGTGGCTAACCAATTTACTCGACATCAACGACACCAGTGAAGACACGCTGGAGTTTTATGAGAACGTAAAAGTCGATCTCTTCCCGGATGAAATTTATGTTTTTTCTCCGGAAGGGGATATCTATCGATTGCCACAGGGTGCCACTGCTGTCGATTTTGCCTATCAGGTTCATTCGGATATCGGCAATAGTTGTCTGACTGCCAAGGTTGATCGTAAACCAGTGTCACTAAGTATGCCGCTTGAATCCGGCCAGACGGTCGAGATTATTCGTTCTGATACACAGCGACCGAGCCCGTACTGGCTCAACTTTGCAGTCACTCCTAAAGCGCGCAGTGCAGTCAGAAACTTTATAAAAAATCAAAGTGAAGACAAAACTATAGATTTCGGTATTACTTTACTTGGCAGAGCCTTAAAACGTCACAATACAAAAATAGAAGATGTCGACAAAGAAGCTGTTGATTCGCTGTTAGCGCAGCTGGAACTTGATGATATGTCCGGGCTGCTCAAAGAAATCGGGCTGGGAAATCAAATCCCGAGTATGGTTGCCGCGTGGCTTTTGAACGAAGGTGATCTCGATGCCGACGTGAGCCGCAAGATTCCGATCAACAAGGAATCTGATCCCGGACCACTGATTGTAGAAGGTGGCGAGGATGCGATTATTTCACTGGCCAAATGTTGCCAACCGATTCCGGGTGACAACATTCAGGGAATGATCACCGCGGGTCAGGGTGTATTGGTACATCGGACTGAATGCCAGAATGTCGCACGCCAAAGGCGTCGCTCCAAAGAATGGGTCGCCGTCGTCTGGAGTACCGACACCAGTGGTGCCTTTCAAACAAATGTTGTAGTTGAGATCAACAACGTGCCGGGTGTTCTTGCCAAGGTGGCAAACGTCATGTCTGAAATGGGATCAAACATTGAAGACATTCGCTTTGATCGAAGTGATCAATCGATCAGTATCCTGAATTTCACCATCAGCGTGTCAGACCGGAATCATCTTGGCCGATTGATCAAACGCGTCAGAAGCTTATATGCAGTACACCGCGCACGGCGCGCAAAATCCTGATCTTTTAACTACCTCTCAAGCTCCTATATACTCAATAGTTCAACCACCAGAATTTATCTGGTGTCGGACGATATTGCTTTGTGTTTACCTGAGTGCAACCAGGGCACAACCAAAGCACAACTGGAACAAATAAGAGATTGTCATGACCAGAGAAATCATAGCTACCAACAATGCCCCGGGTGCGATTGGCGCTTACTCGCAAGCGGTAAAAGCCGGTAACACGGTCTATGTCTCCGGGCAGATTCCACTGGTACCGGCGACTATGGAAGTTGTAGAGGGTGATGTTGTCGCTCAAATAAGACAGGTTTTTGAAAATCTTGCAGCAGTCTGCACAGCATCTGGTGGTAGCTTGCAGGATATCGTCAAACTAACGGTATACCTAACAGACCTCAAAGACTTTGGTCATGTAAACGATGTTATGGCAGAGTTTTTCAAAGAGCCGTATCCTGCTCGTGCAGCGATTGGTGTCGCACAGCTCCCCAAAGACGTACCGGTGGAAGTTGATGCGATCATGGTGCTTGGTTAAACCACAGATTAATTTTTAACGAGTGGGTCTGGTTGTATGGATCTTTCGTCGGTAGCAGTTACCAAATTAAAGGGCGTCGGTCCGAAACTGGCTGACAAGCTCAAACGGCTGAAGATTACATCACTTCAGGACGTTTTATTTCATCTGCCGTCACGCTATCAGGATCGCACTCGCATTGTAGGCATTGGTGATTTAGTACCGGGTCTGGAAGTAATGACCACTGGTGTGGTTGTCAGCTGTGAGGTGTTATTTCGTCGCCGCCGGTCCCTGTTGTGTGTTATTGCTGACCGTGAAAGTAATCAGCTGTCACTGCGTTTCTTTCACTTCAATCAACAACAGCAGCAGCGATTACGGGTAGGCACTCGGGTGCGCTGTTTTGGTGAGGTGCGTCGTGGGCCACAGCAGCTTGAAATGGTGCATCCGGAGTTTCAAACCGTATCTTCTGCCTCAGACTCTTCAGATGCACCTGAAAATGCCCTTACCCCGGTTTATCCAGTCACTGAAGGACTGCATCAGTTATCGATGCGGAAAATCACACAGGCTGCACTTGAGTATCTGAAATCATTTGACGTAGAAGAATTGTTGCCCGAATCAGTTAACCAGGGAGTCTCTCTAAAGCAAGCTTTGATGACAGTCCATCGACCCGGAGCAGATGTTGACATCGATGCGTTGCTACAGGGAAATCATGCGGCAGTGCAAAGGCTGGTCCTTGAAGAGCTGGTGGCGCACCGATTAAGTGTGCAACAGATTCGTAACGCAATTAAGCAACAAGGGGCACCTTTGATTAATATTGAAGGTGATCTTTGTCAGCAGTTAGTCAGTGCATTGCCATTTGAATTAACCAATGCTCAGCTACGTGTTATTGAAGAACTGAAATCAGATCTTGAAGGTGGCATGCCTATGTTAAGGCTGGTGCAAGGCGATGTAGGCTCAGGTAAAACATTGGTTGCGGCTGCTGCAGCTGCGATGGTGGTTGATGCAGGTTATCAAGTCGCTGTGATGGCACCTACCGAAATACTGGCAGAACAGCATCTTGTAAGCTTTAGCGGCTGGTTTGAGCCACTGGGTTTAAAAATTGGATGGCTCAAGGGCAAGCTCGGTGCAAAGCAAAAGCGCGATGCTCTTGAATCGATAGCATTGGGTCATACAAAAATAGCCGTTGGTACACATGCTCTATTTCAGCAAGATGTAAGTTTTAACAAGCTCGGCTTAACTATTGTGGATGAACAACATCGTTTCGGTGTACACCAAAGGCTGTCATTGCGTGAAAAAGGGGTAGAACTTGATGTAGTGCCGCATCAATTGACGATGACAGCGACGCCGATACCAAGAACTCTGGCAATGACTTCCTATGCAGATCTTGATTATTCCGTTATTGATGAATTGCCGCCTGGACGCCAGGCAATTACTACTGTTGCCATTCCCAATGCCAGACGTATCGAAGTGATCGAGCGCGTTGCAGAAGCAATCAAGCAAGGAAAACAGGTCTACTGGGTATGTACGTTGATTGAGGAGTCTGAAGCGTTGCAGGCGAATGCCGCGGAAGACACGCTTATTGAGCTACAGGAATGTCTGCCCGACGCAAGAGTCTCACTTGTGCATGGAAGAATGCATGCCACAGATAAAGAACGGGCAATGATGCAGTTTAAAAATCATGAATCTGATTTACTGGTGGCGACAACCGTGATTGAAGTCGGTGTCGATGTGCCGAATGCCTCATTGATAATTATTGAAAACGCTGAACGGCTCGGATTATCTCAACTGCATCAGCTGCGTGGTCGGGTTGGTCGAGGTTCTGTTCAAAGTAGTTGCGTGCTTTTGTTTGAGCCGGGATTAAGTCAACGTGCACGCGATCGTATCAGTACGCTTCGTGAAACTAATGATGGTTTTTTGATCGCAGAACGGGATCTTGAGCTACGTGGTGCCGGTGAAGTACTCGGTACGCGTCAAACCGGCAGTGCACAGTTCAGGATTGCAGATCTTATGCGTGATAAAAAACTGTTACCGGCAGTGAAGACTATTACTGATGATATTACTGCAAATCATCCAGACAGAGTAATGCCATTGATTATGCGTTGGCTTGGTGAAGAGTCACCAGAGTACGGCAATGTTTAATGTCGAATGACGTAAATCCGGCAACGCATTTGCTGTTTAATTTCTCCCCCTGAGCGCCTCATGAACAATGCAGGCCAGGGTTATGCCACTCTGCGGGTTCGGTGTTCCAATGCGAGTAGACACAACACGGTAACCCCACCGGCTACCATTCCGTATAAGTGTGCATTGACTATGACGTTGCCACCAGTGATCGCCTCACTCGATTCCACTGCACCATACATTTGCTCCCAGACAACTTTGCCAACCGTGTACGCACCGATTAAACAGGCGATCGGTTTATGAAATCTGAATTCTGCGATGGCACCGCCGAGTAGCAGTCCGTAGAGTGCGCCAGACAAACCGACGTACCAGCTGAGATGCGGATCAAAAAGCAGCAACCCGATACCGACCCCGAGCATCGACACCAAACCTGTGATTGCCCACTGTCTGGCAGTCAGTGCATGCGCCAACAGCAGTGTGATCATGATCAGGCCAGCCAGATTTAACAATAGATGCGGATAGCCCAAGTGCACGAAGTTGCCGCTCAGTATGCGCCACCACTGGCCGGATTCGAGAATCTCAGTGCGGCCATAGCGTAGCGGGACCTCAAGGCCCAGGACTTGAAAAAGTGTACTGCTGACGCCAACAATAGCGGATAGGATCCAGGCTCTCATATTGCTTGCATGGTTGGCCGCTATAACTTGTTGGTCCGGGTTTTTTTTATTGGGTATCAAGGTAGGATGCTGGTCAAATGGCCCGGATTTATCAAACAGTAACCGGTGTAATCGGTGCGGTCGCTATAATTTGACACCTGCTATTGCCGGGCGAACAGTCGGTTAACAGGAACAATAATCAGCGGGAACTAGTAGAGTTCTCGCACGTCCGATTCTACATGAACAGAAATCAACTCGGAGTTGAACAGTGAACTCAAGAAATTACCCTGCAGTGCCGGCCATTAAAAGCAGGTCCAGCACTATTGCGCGACAATCAGGCTTCAGTTTGATCGAGCTTATCGCGGTGGTTGCAATTCTAGGTATTCTGGCCGCGGTGGTGGCGCCAAATATTCTTCAGGCACCCGGCAAAGCCAGAATAACGCGCGCGAAAACAGATATCACGGCGATTGTTAGTGCGCTGCAAACTTACAAGCTGGATAATTTTACTTTTCCAACCACGGATCAAGGACTGATGGCACTGGTGGAACAGCCAACAGGTGATCCTGAAGCGCCGAATTGGCAGGATGGCGGATACCTGCCTCGCATGCCAAAAGATCCCTGGGGTCGAGACTACTTGTATCTTAGCCCCGGTGAAAACGGTGAAATAGATGTTTACTCACTTGGTGCGGATGGGCAGACCGGCGGTGAAAAAGATAATGCCGATATCGGTAACTGGGAAGAACCTGCCAGCTAGCCGACCGGTTAGCAATGGAGCGGGTGAAACATCATGAGATATCAACACAAAGGTTTCACTCTGCTCGAACTGATTGTTGTCATTGCTATTATGGCAACAGTCACCGGTGTTGTGATTCCGCGGATCAATTTCGGCGGAGATAAAAAACAAATCCGTACCGAAGCCACCCGGCTTGCCGAGTTGTTCCGCCGCGCATCTGATGAGTCCATTTTCAAAAACGCCGAGCTCGGCATCATTTTTACTGACACTGATTATCAGTTTGTAAAACTCGAAGGTGGCAATCGTGAGGGTAAATGGGTCCAGTTTGAAGACGGTATATTTCGCAAGCGTGAGTGGCCGGAAGACTTTGAGGTAGAGCTGCAGGTGGCAGGTGTGCCTGTGGTGCTGCAATCACCTGAAGATCTTGTTTTTGATGAGAAGACCCGACCCCAGGTGATGATGCTGTCCAACGGTGAGATCATGCCGGATTTCAAAATCATCATCGATAAAGGGTTACTGGATGATCGCTGGAAAGTAGCTACTGGGGTCGATCAGCTGATTGAGCTTGGTGTTGAGGGTGAGGATTCATTTTGATGAACTCACTTTGCAGCCGCCTGCCGCGTCACAGAACCCAGGGTCAACACAGAACCCACTGCCAACATAAAACCCAGGGTCAAAATAAAACCCAGGTTCAGCACCGCCAGGTTCAGCAGGGCTTCACGCTGATGGAGATTCTCGTGGCACTTGCCATCGTTGCGATTGTGCTTGGCGCTCTGGTTCAGGCGGCGGGGTCGTCCGCTGCTAATGCCGGCCGGATTCGCGACAAGACGGTCGCTCAATGGGTGGCATCGAATCGACTGGCAGAAATGCAGTTATCCGGCACATTTCCGGAGACCGGAGCCAAGTCGGGTGAGGCAGAGATGCTGGGTCAGACCTGGTATTGGAAAACCCGTGTACAAGCAGTTGAAGACGATGATTTGCGGCGGGTTGATGTAGAAATACGCGATACAGAAGATGCAAAAAATCCGGTGGTGACAGTTGCAGGTTTTGTCAGCCACCCACGCTTGCTGAGTCAAAACCCGACTCAACCCTGATACACTGTGTTACCCAATGTTTGTATCTTCCACTATGCGCCAACGAGGATTTACTTTACTTGAGCTAATTGTTGCGATTGCGATATTGGCGATTATGGCAGGCGCTGCGTATGCCGGTTGGTTTAACGTAACCCGGATTGCGCAAAGTTCGGAAAGAGTCGTTGAACGTTACGATTCCCTTGAGCGTACCTTTTATTGGTTCCAGGAAGACTTCGAACAGATTGTTAATCGTGATGTGGTTGATGAGTTGGGCGGTAAACGTAAAAGCATTGAAGTCAGTCAGGCGGGTGAGTTTGTTGTCGCAGTGACTCGCGGCGGCTGGTCTAATCCCGCTTTGTTGCAGCTACCACCTCGCAGCGATTTACAAAGAGTGGCCTATGTCCTGGATGATGAACAGCGTCTGCTCAGGCGTTATTGGTATCACGTTGATCGCTTTGATGTGAATACATTCCAGGAGCGAAAACTCCTGGATGATGTTAACTCGCTGACTTTCCGGTTTTTAGATTTGAGTGGTAGTTGGAATAACACCTGGCCACCTGAAGATAATACCGACGAAGACTTTGCTCTGCTGCCAACCGCTGTGGAAGCAACTGTGGAAGTTGAAGGAGTCGGATCAGTGAATCGTTTGTTTGTATTGCCTTTTTGATTATGAATTACTCAATGCAAATCACTTTACCAAAAAGTCCGCAGTCAGCTCGTCAGTGTGGTGCAGCTCTTGTCACAACATTGTTAATGGTGGCTCTGATCACAGTGACAGTGACTTCAATGGCAACCAAACAACAGCGCACAATTCAGCTTGCGCAGAATCGCCAGGCGCAACTACAACTCAGAAATTTGGCAACTGCTGGTGAAAAGTTTTCTATGGCGGTATTGCGACGTGATAAGCAGGAGAAGGAGCGAAGTGACTCCGACAGTACGGAAGACTTCTGGGCTCAGAGTTTGCCGCCCGTACCTATAGATGGTGCAACCATTGAAGGTTGCGTGATTGATCTTGGCGGCAAGTTCAATCTAAACAATCTGGTCGATGCAGACGGCAATCCGAACAATATAGAGTTTGAAGTTTTTCAACGGTTGTTAACCGCATTGACAATCGATTCTATTAAAGCTGCTGCAGTGCTTGACTGGATAGATTCAAACATCGATGTTACCGGTGCAGACGGTGCCGAAGATGATTTCTATACTGGCCAGACGCCTTCTTATCGAGCTGCAAATGGTCCAATGGTTAGCCCAACCGAGCTACTGCTCGTCAAAGGCTTTCGAGTAACCGATGAGGGTGGGCTGGATGACTATGATGTTCTGTTGCCGCATATCTCAACCCTGCCTGACAAAACTGTTATCAATGTCAATACTGCGTCGAGTGCAGTACTGGCATCACTCGCACCGCATATGGTTGCTATTGCTGATGAAGTCAGAGTAGTTGATGATGAATATTGGCAGGAATTTCCGGGTTGCCCGGAAGGTGGCGGGCTGCTGGATTCACTGATAAACGCCGAGGATGACGGTAGCGGTGATGCAGGGAATTCCGATCCGGTGGATCCGGATGGCAATGTGGAAGAAGAGGATGAGGGCGGATTAATCTATGAGAGTGATGAAAGTATTCAGCAGGCTTTCCAAAACCTCGAAAATCCGGATGAAGGTATCAATGAAGAAATCATCCTCGGTTTCAAGAGTGATTACTATATGACCCGTGTGACTGTAAAGCGTGACGATATCACGCTGGTACAATTCACCACCTTGAGGCGCGACAATAATGGTGCGCTAGAGGTTATCCGACGTTCTCGTGGTGGATTGTAACCAAGTGGATGCAGTCAGCTGTTTTGTAACCAGGCGTGCTGTAACCATGTGTACTTTACGGGCACTTCAAGGTAAATAACTGGATTAGCTATGTCTCAATATCTTTTAACTTACCTGCAAAGAACAGGTGATGACTACCTTCGCTGGTGTGTGTGCGATGACAAAGGTAACGTTATCGGTAGTGCCGATCACGGATCATTCGAGCAGGCAGCTAAAGCCGCTGAACGTCGGCGTGTAGTGATGGTAGTCGCCGGTACCGAGGTGCTGATGGATGAAGTTGAAATTCCGGCTACTAATCTGGCCAAAGCCCTCAAAGCGGTCCCCTACATGCTCGAGGAGCAACTGGCGCAAGATGTCGAGGCATCTCATTTTGCGTTTGGCAACAAGCTAGAGAACGGAAAAATTCCAGTCGTCGTTATTGCCAGACAAAGCCTCGAGTGGATACAGGATATGGCAGCCAGCGTAAATATGAATCTGCTCGAGATTATTCCCGAAGCGCTGGCAATTCCTCTGTCCACTGATAATTGGACGGTGATGACCAATAACGGTCATGCTGCGGTGCGGTTATCAGCATCCCGTGGATTTTCATGCGACACAGATATGCTGCCTGCGCTGCTGAATAACACCATTGAAGGCGCATCAGCTGAACAAATTGAAGAAGAGATTCGACGTGTCCGGCATTTTAGTTGCGGCCCGGACGAGAGCCTGATTCATCCAGATGTCAGAACCGAATTTGCACGCACGGAAGTCTCTCTGTTTGCCAGAGGCTTGAGTGAATATAAAAAATCTGCAGGTAGAATTAACCTGTTACAAGGCGACTTTGGTAAAACCGAAGCCCTTGGAAAAGCATGGAAGCCGTGGCGCGTACCGGCAGCCCTTGCGGCGACACTGCTTGCGTTGTGGGGTGGCACAAGCTTTTTGCAGTACCAGCAGCTCGGCGTGGAAGAAAGGCGTTTGAATGATGGCATGGTCAGTGAGCTTAAACGTGCATTCCCCTCGGTTCAAAATCCGGAGCGTGATCCGGTGCGTCAGATGCGTTCAAGGCTTAGAGCTGATACCGGTAACGACATTGATGACACAAGTTTTGTTGTGATGATGTCCGCTGTCGGATCTGCCTTGAATGAATTAAAAGAGCCAACAGTAAATAGTATTAACTTCAAGAGCGGACAGCTTGATATAGTGCTGGAAGCAGAATCTCTGCAGGATGTAGACAAACTCAAGTCCAGTCTGGAGCAAGAGCGCGAGTTAGTCGCGAATGTGCAATCAGCAGTAAAAGAGAAAGAAAGAATAAAAGCGCGACTACGGGTGGAATCAAAGTCATGAGTATCAAAGAATGGTATAGCTCGCAGACACCGCGCGAACAATTTATTGTTGCCACTACGGCAATTATCGGAGTTGGCGCTCTGCTCTATACATTGGCGTATAAGCCACTGAGTACCGGTATAGAATCAAGACAAGCATCGATTGAAACCAAGCAGCGTGATCTTGAATGGATGAAGCAGCAATCTCCAAGAGTCGCCGCAGGTGGTCAAGCGATACAAGCAATGGATAAAGCGCCTTACCTGTTACTGGATGAAGCCATTAAAAAGGCGCGAATATCTACACCGGAGCGGGTAACTCCTGATGGTAGTCAGGGTGCAAGAGCGCAGTTTTCCAAAGTTGAATTCAATAAGTTGCTGCAAGTATTAGGTGGTCTCGAACAAACTTATGGTTTATCAGTTAAAACCATCAATCTTAGTCGTAAGGAAGCGGGTGAGGTTAGCGCACGTCTTAGCCTGGAGGCGTATCAGTGAGAATATTCGGCTTGTTTCTACTGGGCTTGCTGGCATTTGCTGCAACTGCGATCTGGAAGTTCCCCGCAGAAGGGGTGTTGCCCCACATCAACACAGATCCGGTTAAACTTAGTGGTGTAAGCGGCACTATCTGGAACGGATCGGCACAATCGGTTATTGCACCTGAGCCTGCACTGCCGATCACTAATGTGCAATGGAAAGCCAAACCTTCTGCATTGTTGTCCGGAAGTGCTGGTGCCGACATCAATTTTGAAATGCTTGGTGGTAAAGGTGAAGGGCTGGTTAAGCGTAACCTTGGCGGCAATGTGTTTATAACTGACGGAAACTATCGGGTACCGGCCAGCCGGCTTGAACAATTCCTGCCGTTGCCGGTAGCGGAGTTTGGTGGCATCGTGCAAGCACATATCGACGAACTTGAGCTTGAAAATAATCTACTTAAGCGTACTCAGGGCAGGGTCACCTGGAGTAAAGCAGAAGTAGTAAATACCGTTCTGCTCGGCGAAGTATTGCTAGATATTGTGCCGCAGGGTGAACAGCATATTGGCAAACTGAGTAACACCGACGGGCAACTGGATTTACGCGGTGAAGTTTTGCTGGATCAGGCGGGTAACTATAAGGCTGATATCGAAATAAAGCCCACTGCGGAAACACCGCCTCAGGTGAATGGTCTTCTAGGCATCATTGGCAGGCCTGCCAGCGATGGAAGCTATCGGGTTCGCAACAATGGCAATATACAAAATCTGGCGTTCTAGTTAGTTAGAAACATCATCTGCAGTTTATTCAAAAGTTTCTACTTGCGGATGTGGCCATGTGTCCTACGAATTACACCCGAATAAAAGATGCGAAAAAAAATAAATAGCCACGGTCGAACGCTAAACAATAAAGAAATTCTGGCTTGCATCTATCTGCAGCGTTGAGCATTGCCTGATTGTCGCGTGGTCTATCTGTATGGCGAAAAACTCCCTATCAGTCGGCACATTTTTAGATCCGGTTCACAGTTATGCGGGCGCGCACCATATTGGCCTGTATTGTGCCGTGACAAAGTTATGTCTATTAAAAAGAGGCTGTTAGGTGACCCTTTATCTGGCCTGGTTGGTGGCTGTTCCCGGGTTGCTCCGTCAGTGTTGACCAAAAGTTACACTAGCCACACGGATATGGTCGGTTTGTCGGTTGTCTGCACAGCTGATTGGCAATACCATCGCGAAGAGCTTAGCGGATCAGATCTGCATGTCAGTTAATACCCAGCCAGTACACCTTCACGATATGGCCGATCGCCTGGATAAAGTAGTGGCCATAGCAAAAGTAGCGGGTAAGAAAATTCTCGAGCACTACGAGTCGGAATTGACCGTAACGTCGAAAGCGGATGACACACCGCTTACCGAAGCAGATCTTGCTGCTAATCGCATTATCATCGAGCAGCTTAAATCTCTATCACCCGAGTTACCCATTCTGACTGAGGAATCTTGTGGTATTCCGTTTGCCGAGCGAACAGAGTGGAATACCTACTGGCTTGTAGACCCGTTGGATGGCACGCGGGAATTTATTAAACACAGCGGCGAATTCAGCGTCAATATCGCGCTTATTGAAAATGGTGTATCCGTATTGGGTGTAGTGCACGCACCAGTTCTTGATGTCACTTACTGGGCGCGTCGTGATAGTGGTGCATGGAAGCAGACTGGCGATGCTGAACCGGAAAGTATATCGGTTCGAAAAGCGCCGAAAAAATGCGTCACAGTCGCGCGCAGCAGCGCTCCATTGAATGGTGGTCTGCTAACTCGATTTCTGGATAAACTTGGTGAATACAAAGTAGTTTCGATGGGTGGTGCCCTTAAGTCCTGTCTGGTTGCAGAAGGCAGCGCTGATGTATACGCCAAGCTGGGACCAACCGGAGAATGGGACACCGGTGCTGCACAATGTATTGTTGAAGAGGCTGGTGGACATATCACCGACACCAACATGCGCGAACTGCGATACAACACAAAAGATTCTCTTTTGAATCCACATTTCTTTGTCTTTGGTGCAGGAGACCATAATTGGTCTGATTACCTGGAAGATGTGAAAGACGGTTAACGCCACTGATTTCAGGACCGATGGCATCACAGTGTGCCACCCTGGAATATCCAGTTGAACAAAATCAGTTCTCCATCTAAATTATTGAAATAATTACAGAAATTTAATTTCTGGGTGACCTGTTTCAAGGTGCCTGAGATGAGCGCCTTCGATGCTGAAAGCGTGTCGAATGGCAAAGGTGCCTGCCGCACAGCTGGATCTGTCACGCCCCGGTTTCACAAGACACTAACGGTGTCGACGTTTCTACCGATACAGATATAGAAGGCATCACTGACGACCTCGATGAAGACGACGACGGTGGGCGGTGTGTTGATGTCGATGAGGGTTGTTTGACTCACTTTATTGATGGTAGCCAGATGGCCGAAAGAGCCGCGGATGGTAGCCATACCGTCACTGAACAGTGCGGACCAGTCAATACAATAGTGGTGACGATCCTCAGTGGAAGTGGTGGTTACGCATGGTGAAAGATTTATTTCGCCGCTGATCAACGGATCAGATCATTGCGTCACTACATGAAATGCGTCGTCGCAAGCGAACAGATGAGTTAAAGGATCACCAATGACCCTGCGAATTCGAAAGACAATTTTCTCCAGGCTCGCACTGACCAGTGCGCTCGCAATGGCCGCCGTCTGCTGGACGTCCAGCGCTTCAGCGCTGGATTTTCCGTCTCTTCCATCACTGTCGTCCATTAGCGGTAATTACTATGGAGGAGCAGGGTTTGGGGGTTCCAGTATCGAACCACAGATCACCGCGTCGGGTTTTACTGTGACCGATGCCAGTGATGGTGGGGCACAGTTATTTCTGGGCCGGGATCTGAGTACGAGAATCTCCATTGAAGGTTACTACTCTGATTTGGGAGCCGCCACGCTTAGCAGTGCCGAGTCCGGATCCGGACGTATTGATTACTCTACCATTGGTGCCAGCGCACTTTTCTATCTGTTGGGTTTCGGTGGTCTGGAATCACTTGCCAATCGCACCGGTATTAATTTATACGCGCGCCTTGGCGGCGGTAAAGTGAATAACACCGGGCTTGGAATAGATTTCAGTAGAGAAAAAGAATGGAACTTTTCCAGTGGATTCGGTGTTGAGTACAACATGCGAAACGGATTTGGATTTCGAGGAGAGGTTCATAACTTTGATTCAGATGCGCGTGTTGTCAGTTTGAATCTGGTCAAACGTTTCCGTGTTAAAAGTAATGGAAACAGAGTTCCGGTATTTCTCGACAAAGCTGATGAGCCGCTACTTGGTGCTGCACACGGTGCGAGAGACCGCTCAGATGCTTTTGGAAAAGACACAGATGGTGATGGTGTTAATGATCGTTATGACTTGTGCAACACTACTGATGAGCATGCCACTGTAGATGATTATGGGTGTGATTTTACCGGCGTAATCGATGGTGTAACGTTCACTACGGCATCTGCGGACATGACACAGGCCGGTAGTGAAGCGCTCGACAAAATCATCACACGTCTCAAAGAAAATGACGAAGTAAAAATTTCAATTCAGGCGCATACCGATAATCGAGGTACTGCTGCTAATAATATGGAATTGTCGCGCAAACGTGCGGAAACGGTAGTGCGGTATCTGGTGGATATTGGCAGTATAGATCTTGGCCGTATGTCTGCAATTGGCTACGGTGAAAGTCGGCCGCGACAGAGTAACCGTACTGAAGAGGGGCGTCTTGCCAATCGACGCGTTGAGATCAAGATCGTCAAGTAATCGTTGATTGCGTGCAAGTTATTCAGGGGCCGCGCTTACAGCGCGCGGCCTTTTTTTATTGGCGCAAGTGTCCTGTGATACGCGTTACATTTTCCTTAATTTTACTATCGTCTCGATTCTGTTCAGCAACCATTAGTAAACGCTGCCTAGTATTGGCCGATAAACAGGCAACTCGGGTGCAGTTTGTGCCTATGCCGGTGAATCCGGTTGTTTTAATGAGCAGAGCCCATAGGCTTACACTTAAAGGCTTTAGTCTGAACAGGTGAAAAAATGACTTCTTCTACAAAAATTGCACGAATCTCGGTACTCACTGCTGGAATGGTACTCCTGTCAGCTTGTGCATCAGATGGTTCTATAAGTCGTACCGGAACCGGTGCGGCAGTAGGCGCTGTGGCAGGTGCGGTACTTGGCCACCAGGTTAATGATGACCAAGGTCGCTACGTCGGTGCACTTGCCGGAGCGATAGCGGGCGGAGCTGTTGGTAAGTATATGGATGATCAGCAACGCGAACTCGAAGCGCAATTGCGTCGTGAACAAGCGGCTGAAGAAATTCAGATTTCGCGCCTTGCAGATGACACGCTGAAACTGGATCTCAGCAGCGAAGTTTCTTTCGATGTCGATAGCTCTCGAATTAACCGCGGCTTTTACCCAAGCCTTGATAAAGTAGCCAGCGTGCTTGCGGAGTATCCGCATACTGCTGTACATATTGTTGGTCACACGGATAGCACAGGTTCAGATTCATACAACCTGCAACTGTCTATGCAGCGCGCAAGCAGCGTTAAACGTTACCTGACGAGAAAAGGCGTTAACGAACCGAGAACCCGCACTGATGGCCGTGGTGAAAGCGTCCCTGTTGCCAGCAACGGAACCGCAGATGGCAGAAGTCGTAACCGTCGGGTGGAAATATTTCTCAAGCCTATTGTTGAAGGTCAGGAAGCAGCGGCGTATAGATCGCCAGTATAAAAGCCTGCAAGTTTTTAGACATAAAAAAGGCCAGCTCAAGAGCTGGCCTTTTTATGCGGGTTTATGGCAGAGCGCCGGGTGTCCGGGTGTATCAGGCGTTGGCATTAAGCCTGTGCTACAACGGCCAGACGATCAGGAGCAATGGCACTGAAACCGCCACAATAATCAGCTCCAGTGGTAAGCCCATGCGCCAATAGTCACCAAAGTGATATCCACCCGGGCCCATCACCAGCGTGTTAGATTGATGACCGATAGGCGTGAGGAAAGCGCACGATGCTCCGACTGCGACTGCCATAAGGAATGCGTCACTACTGACACCAAGAGATGTAGCAATGGCTACCCCAATAGGTGCCATTACCAGTGCAGTCGCTGCATTGTTAATGATGTCTGATAAGAACATTGTAACGACAAGGATCATCGTGAGCAGTGCTACAGCTGGCAAGCCTTCTGTTACCTGTAAGATCGCATTGGCCATCCAATTGGTCGTGCCGGTACTTTCCAAAGCTCTGCCGACCGGTATCATAGCGCCGAGCAATACAATCACTGGCCAATCGATTTCGTCATAGATTTCTCTCACTGAAATAATCTTCATTAAGATGAAAATACCAATCGCAATAAGGAACGCAATAGGCAATGTCACAAAGCCTGCAACACCCATTGCAATAGCGCCGGCAAAAACAAGCAGGGCCGGAATTACCTTTCGTTGACGGTTGAGAGAAAGTGGTCTTTTTGCCAGAGGCCATAGTCCGAGCTTTTGAAATTGCTCATCGATAGAGTCTGCATCACCAAATACCAACAACACGTCACCGGCTTTGAAGCGTTGCCGTTTGAGCCGTGTTTTGATCACCTCACCATTACGTGCGATACCCACTAAAGCCAGCGTTCTTTTGGCTTGTATGCGAAGGTACTCAACGCTTCGATCAATCAACGGAGAAGTTTGTCCGACAACTCCTTCGAGCATAATTTCATTTTCTGACTGAGGCTGAATGAAGTTAGTTGAAGCAGTGGTTAGCAGCTCCAGACCGTTTTCTTCGACCAGTTGTTGCAGATGTGAAGGGTCACCTTGTACCAGCAGAATGTCTTCTTCAGAGAAACGATACTGCAACGGTATTGGTCGTGCGAATCCGTTTTTCTGAGCCATGCCGACAACATCTATCTGGTCTGAATTAAAGACCTCGCTGTCTTTTAGTAACTCCCCGACAAGGGCAGAGCCTGGTTTAATTTCGATTTCAGTCAGATAGTGTGAAATTTCAAACAGTGCTGTTCCGTCTTTACTGCTTCTGTCTGTTGGAATGAAGCGCCAGCCAATTAAAGTAATAAAAGCTAGACCAATAATTGCCACAAAAAAGCCAACCGGGCTAAAGTCGAACATGGAAAATGCCTCACCACTGACTTCGGCTCTGTAACTCGCAATAATAATATTTGGCGGTGTACCAATAAGTGTGGTCATACCACCGAGGATACTGCCAAACGCCAATGGCATTAATACAAGGGCCGGTGAGCGGTTTGCCTGATTAGCGGTTGCAATGGCCACTGGTAGCATTAGGGCGAGTGCACCGACGTTATTCATAAAAGCAGAGGCCACGGTGACGACTGCCGTCAACGATGCAATATGAATGTATATATTGTCGGTGAACGGGGTGAGATACGATGCAATGACGTTGACCACACCGGCGTTTTTCAGCGCGTGGCTGATTATTAAAACTGCGGCAACGGTAATAACTGCGGCATGGCCGAAGCCGGTGAATGCATCATCAGAGGGTACGACGCCTGCAACGACTGCCATCACCAGACAGAATATGGCGACAATATCGTGCCGATACTTGCCCCAGGCAAAAAGTATCAGTGTGATAAATAGAATAGCTGTAATCGTTATTTGCGGCGTAGTCATGAGATAGTGAGCGACGAGCAATGATCAGAATCAATTGATACGATCGCTATTTTTAACCTGCAACTGAATCCGGCGTTAAGTATAACGTGTAGGTGGAGGTTTACCGGCTAATTTTCATATATGAGCAAGCTGCTATTCGGGCGGCTTGTTAACGTGGTTGGTCTGGTTGCACAAGCATGAATTGCCAGACGCAATAGCCCACCTGCCCGCACAAGCCACTAGGAGCTTGTCCGAGAATGAATGATCTACTGCGAAAGCGATCTTTTGGCCAGCTATTGCGATCGATATCGTTAAATATGAATGACTATTCGCCTCAATCGATCGAAATATCTGACTCAAAATCTCACTTTCTCGCT
>CALIHW010000122.1 GCA_938020525.1 uncultured Granulosicoccaceae bacterium
CTACTGCGAAAGCGATCTTTTGGCCAGCTATTACGATCGATATCGTTAAATATGAATGACTATTCGCCTCAATCGATCGAAATATCTGACTCAAAATCTCACTTTCTCGCTACGACCCTCATTCTCGGACAAGCTCCTAGAGGTTAGTTCGTGACTTGCGGCCCGGCTGCAGGTTGAGGTTTCATGGCGATTCTGCGATGTCGGAAAACCCGATTTGGAAGCAGCGCCGTGATCTGCCAGACTTAGCGCTGCCAGATTTAGCGCTATCAGACTGGTGCTAAAAATTAAAAAATTGCTGGCGACTTCCGGTGTTTCGTATTGCAAAGGTGCCGGAGCAGCTTTATATCATGAATCAATAAGTAATCTCTGTTTGGGCATCTGCAACTTGACTGCAAACTTGGCATGAGCAACTTTACACCAATTCGGGAAATAGGCGAGCGCGAGCAGCAGATCTTCAGGCTGTTGGTGCAGCAGTATATCGACGATGGTAATCCGGTCGGGTCTCGTACTCTATCGAAGATGCCGGGCGTTAATGTCAGTGCTGCATCGGTACGCAACGTCATGGGTGATCTGGAAGAGCTGGGTCTACTGGCGGCACCTCACACTTCTGCGGGCAGGGTGCCCACCAGCAATGGATTTCGGCTGTTTGTCGATACCATGCTAAAGGTGCAGCCGTTGGGTGAAGATGACTTCGGTGATCTCAAATCAAAGCTCACCGCAGATCAGGATGAAACCGCACTTCTTAAGCATGCCACGAATTATCTGTCCGGCTGTACCAATATGGCGGGTGTAGTGACGATGCCGAAACGCACGGCCACTGTATTCAGGCAGATAGAATTTCTACCTTTGTCAGAACAGCGCGTGTTGATGATTCTGGTAGTGAATGAAAAGAACGTACAAAACCGCATCCTGACACTTGATCGTGACTACAAAGCCGAAGAGCTGCAGGAGATCGCGAACTACCTGAATAACAAATACTCCGGCCTCAAACTTGAAGATCTGCGGGATCTTCTGCGCCAGGATCTGCAGAAAACCCGCGAATCCATGAATAAGCAAATGGAGCAGATGATCAAAGTCGCCGGCCAGGTATTCGACAACGATGAAAACGAAGAAGATGTCATCGTCGCAGGCCAAACCAACCTGATGAATTTCAGCGAGCTATCAGATGTGGAGAGCCTGCGTGATCTTTTTGAGGCATTTAATGAAAAGCGCGACATGTACCACGTGCTGGAAAGATGCATCACTGCAGAGGGCGTGCAGATCTTCATCGGCCAGGAGTCAGGCTACAATGTGCTCGACATGTGCAGCCTGGTTACCTCCCCATATGAGGTCGACGGAGAGGTAGTAGGGATATTAGGTGTGGTCGGGCCGACCCGAATGGCTTATGATCGCGTCGTTCCGGTGGTGGATGTCACCTCCAAGTTGCTTAGTGCGGCCTTGAATTCCTCTTCTTAGGCGCCTATATACCGCGCAACGCTTTAACAAATTGAACGCTTAATTATGTGTGTGGAGAACTAGATGTCTGATGACAAGGCTACAGTGCGGCCCGAATCTGACGAATCCGCTTCTGAAAATACTGCAGAATCCCCTGATCCCAACGCGACAGAAAGCCAGCCGGAAGAAAGCGAAGCGCATTGTGCTGGCGATGCGGCGGAGCTGGAAGCTGATCTCGTTGATCAGGTAGCAGAGAATATCAGTGAGGGTGATGCTGATGTAGCCGGCCTGCAGGCACAGCTTGAAACAGCTCAGGCAAAAGCTGATGAAAATATGGACCTTGCCCTGCGCACCCGGGCTGAGATGGAAAACCTGCGTAAACGCCAGTCACGCGAGCTAGAAAACGCGCATAAATACGCACTGGACAAAATCGCAGAAGAACTGCTGCCAGTGCGCGATACGCTGGAACTCGGTGTTGCCGCCGCAGGTGAGGAAGAAGCAGATCTGGGCAAGGTAGTTGAAGGTACAGAGCTGACCCTAAAAATGCTCACGCAAGCGCTTGAGAAATTTAACATTCTTGAGGTAAATCCGCTTGGCGAGAAATTCAATCCTGACCTGCATCAGGCGATCAGTATGCAGGAAGGCACCGATCAGGCAGCAAACACCGTACTAACGGTTATGCAGAAGGGTTACACGCTAAATGACCGGCTACTGCGGCCGGCTATGGTCGTCATAGCAAAATAGTGTTTCATATTTATATAGAGCGTGTTGATTTCCAGCACAACGGCACCATTTAAATTGCAACTTGAAATAACTTTACTGCCCACTCGGCAGTGTCGGAGACAAAATAGCAATGGGTAAGATTATAGGCATCGACCTCGGAACCACTAACTCCTGCGTTGCAGTGATGGAAGGTGGCAGTCCCCGAGTCATAGAAAACACAGAGGGTGATCGCACCACGCCTTCAATCGTCGCATTTGTAGACGATGATGAAGTGCTGGTTGGCCAACCGGCAAAACGCCAGGCGGTTACTAACCCAACTAATACACTTTATGCCGTCAAGCGACTGATCGGGCGCCGCTTTGATGAAGAAGCGGTGCAGAAAGACATTGACCTCGTGCCATACAACATCGTTAAAGCAGATAACGGTGATGCCTGGGTTGAGGCAAACGGCAAGAAGATGGCACCACCTGAAATTTCAGCGCGTGTACTGATGAAAATGAAAACCACTGCAGAGGAATATCTCGGTGAAGAAGTATCAGAAGCTGTAATCACAGTGCCTGCTTACTTCAACGACTCACAAAGACAAGCTACCAAAGATGCTGGCAAGATTGCGGGTCTTGAAGTCAAACGAATCATCAATGAGCCAACTGCAGCCGCTCTTGCCTATGGTATGGACAAAAAGAGCGGTGATGCGAAGCTTGCGGTATTCGATCTCGGTGGTGGTACCTTTGACGTATCAATTATTGAAATCGCCTCGATCGATGGTGAGCACCAGTTTGAAGTGCTTTCAACCAATGGTGATACTTTCCTTGGTGGTGAGGATTTTGATAATCGCTTAATTGAATACCTTGCAGATGAGTTCAAAAAGGAAAACGGTGTTGATCTGCATAATGATCCACTGGCACTGCAACGCTTAAAAGAAGCGGCAGAAAAAGCTAAGATTGAATTGTCTTCAAGCCAACAGACAGATATTAATCTGCCTTATGTTACTGCTGACGCTTCCGGCCCTAAGCACCTTAATATGAAGGTCACACGTGCCAAGCTTGAGTCATTGGTAGAAGATCTGATCAAACGCACAATCGAGCCTTGTAAAGTTGCATTGAAAGATGCTGGTTTCAGCGCGTCTGAAATTGACGATGTCATTCTTGTCGGTGGTCAGACTCGTATGCCCAAAGTTATCGCAGAAGTAGAAGCATTCTTCGGTAAAGAGCCGCGTCGTGATGTTAACCCTGATGAAGCCGTTGCGATGGGTGCTGCAATTCAGGCAGGTGTATTGGGTGGTGACGTTAAAGATGTTCTACTGCTAGATGTGACACCGTTGTCTCTGGGTATCGAGACAATGGGCGGTGTGATGACCAAGCTAATTGATAAGAACACCACAATACCGACCAAAGCACAGCAGACTTTTTCAACTGCGGATGACAATCAGACAGCGGTAACCGTGCATGTAATGCAGGGTGAGCGCGAGATGGCGCAGGGCAACAAATCACTGGGAAGATTTGATCTTAGTGATATCCCGCCTGCACCTCGTGGTATGCCGCAGATAGAAGTTACTTTTGATATCGATGCTAACGGTATTCTTAATGTGTCTGCCAAAGACAAGGCAACCGGCAAAGAGCAGTCAATTGTTATTAAGGCATCAAGTGGCTTGAGTGATGAAGAAGTCGAAGCAATGGTAAAAGATGCAGAAGCCAATGCAGAAGACGATCGCAAACTCAAAGAACTGGTTGAAACACGTAACCAGGCTGAAAACATGATCCATGCAACTGAAAAGTCTGTGAAGGATCTTGATGACAAAGTTACTGACGATGAAAAGAGCGAAATCGAATCTCGCGTAGCCGATTTGCGTGAAGCACTGAAGGGCGATGATAAAGATGCGATTGAAGCCAAGCTTACTGCATTGACTGAGTCTTCAGGCAAACTTGCTGAGCGTGCCTATGCACAGGCAGGTGAGGAGGGTGCTGACGCTGGTACGGCTGATGCAACCGGCAGTGATGCACCGCAAGATGATGTGGTAGATGCAGAGTTCGAAGAAGTAAAAGACGAAGATAAAAAATAATAATAAATGAAAGGCGAGCCTGGTTTCCGATGAACCCGGTTTCTTATGAAAAAGGCTCGCTAATTTACTGATCCGGAAGCGCATTTGGCGTTGCCGGATTTTTGCATTTTAAGGTTAGGCCATGGCAAAGCAGGACTACTACGAATTGTTGGGCGTCTCAAAGGGCGCAGACAATGCTGAACTTAAAAAAGCCTATCGCAGACTTGCAATGAAGTACCACCCGGATCGCAACCCGGGAGATTCTGCTGCAGAAGAAAAATTCAAAGACGCTAAAGAAGCCTTTGAAGTTTTAGGTGACCCGCAAAAGCGTGCAGCCTACGATCGCTTTGGTCACGATGGGGTAAGCAACTCCGCATCAGGTGGCGGCGCCGGTGGATTTGGTGGTGCCGATTTCAGCGACATATTCGGTGATGTCTTCGGTGACATCTTCGGTGGCGGCGGTGGTGCACGCGGCAGTCGTGCGCGCGGTGGTTCTGACCTTCAATACAACCTTGATCTAACTCTTGAAGAGGCAGTCTCAGGGGTAGAAAAGTCTTTAAAAATTCCAACCCAGGTTGCTTGTGATACCTGTTCAGGTTCCGGTGCCAAGCCCGGTACGTCAACATCTAAGTGTGAAACCTGTGCCGGTATAGGTCAGGTGCGTATGCAGCAAGGCTTCTTCTCTGTACAACAGACATGTCCAACCTGCCGCGGTGCGGGTGAACAGATTTCAGACCCTTGCTCCAAGTGTCATGGTGCAGGCAGAGTGCAGGAAGAGAAAACACTGTCGGTCAAAATACCCGCAGGCGTTGATACCGGTGATCGCATTCGTTTATCCGGTGAAGGCGAAGCTGGTGAAAAGGGGGCAGCGTCCGGTGATTTGTACGTCATGGTACAAACGCAAACGCACAGTATCTTTGAACGTGATGATGACGATCTGCTCTGCACCATGCCAATAGATATAATTACAGCGAGTCTTGGTGGTGAGCTTGAAGTGCCAACACTCACTGGCAAGGTTAACCTCAAGATTCCCGCTGGCACCCAAACCGATAAAGTCTTCAGACTGCGTAACATGGGTGTGAAGCCAGTACGTAAAAACGCGGCTGGTGATCTGCTTTGCCGGGTACAGATTGAAGTGCCAATTAACCTGACATCAGAGCAGAAAGAGCTGTTTGAACAACTTCGCGGCACATTGCAAGGCAAGAAGGCATCAAAGCACACCCCCAGAAGTCATGGCTGGCTGGACGGCGTCAAAAGCTTCTTTAACTTAAGAGACGACTAAGTCGTTATGACACCCTCCCTCCGGGAGGGTCGGATGCAGTAGCGGCCGGGGAGGGTATTTCACCCAATCTGGCAGAGCAACGCTCAAACTAGCAAGCTTCTCGACGAGACCACCCGGAGTCAAGGCTGGCTGGAGACCCACTTGGCCCCGGGAAACCGCTGATCCCAACTTAGGGGGTGATAAGCTTTCGTATCCACCAAATGTAACGCTCGTCCAAGCCACATCGGCAACATCACCAAAACCAACCCCCGGCTCACAAATTGCGTGAAATAGCCAATTTACGCGAAGAACAACCGGGATGAGCCAAAAATCTCCAGCTCAAAGCCTGTCCGGCAGCATGGCCAAGGGTATAGCCACTGGTCTGGCAAAAGCCGCACGCTATCCGCTCTATGTGGTGCAGATTTTCACTGGCGCCAAGTCCTTCCGTGATAACCCGATTTTAGGCAGCACGGTCCTCAACCGCCTTGGCCTGCACGTATTGCGTCTGGTTACAGCCGCCGGTATGGCCAAATTTCGCTACCTTTGTCTCTCGCGGCTATTGAGTACAGAAGAACGTCGCACCTATAACGAGAACGGATTTCTCCTGATAGAAAACTTTCTTCCACAAGACAGCTTCGATTCGCTGAACGCTGAAGTACGCGCCATGCAAGATGTTGAAGTTCGTCAATGCGTACAGGGCGATACTTTAACTCAGCGTGTTCTATTGAATGATGAAGTATTGAAGAACGCACCTCAATGTAAGCAGTTGCTGTGCAAGCCAGAGTTTCAAAACCGCATGAAGTACACCTCTGCAAAAAACAGCAGCCCGATTTACTATATACAGAACATCAAAAGCAACGCAGTCGATGCGGACGCCGACCCTCAGCGTCATCTGCACAGCGACACCTTCCATGCAACCATGAAATCCTGGTTATTCCTTGATGATGTTGGTGATCACAATGGGCCGTTTACCTATGTCAAAGGTTCTCACAAGTTAACCATCAAGAGACTTAAGTGGGAGTATCAAAAAAGCATCGAAGGCAGCTCACAATCAAACAGCTATAGTTCGCGTGGATCACTACGGGTGGCAGATGAAGAGCTTGAAGGTATGGGCATGCCCGCACCACAGTCTTTTAGAGTGCCTGCCAACACGCTGGTAATTGCAGACACTCATGGCTTTCATCGACGCGGTGCTGCAAGTGAAAAAAGCAGCCGCATGGAGATATGGGCATTCAGCAGAACCAACCCGTTTAGCCCATTACCCGGCTTTAATATGCAGTGGTACAACAAGCTAAGTCATACTGTGATTGATAAGTATCTTAAAAGGCAGGATCGTAAAGCTGAACAAAAAGGCTTGCTTGCAAGCTGGCATCTTGTCGACTACAAAGAAATGTTTACAAACGAAGCAACATCGCCAAAACAAAAAAAACAGCCAGCAAACGCAGAAGTTGCATAAAAAGCGACACCAAACATGTTGGATGCCATGGCGCATGCGCAAGCTAAATCAATTCTACCAAACCCATGTAGGGGGGGATAAGTCTGCGCATCCACCGAATGAAACGCTCGTCACAAGCACAAAACTGGTTAGATTAACCAGCACTCCCACCGCTCCCAAAATATAAATTATACTCGGCCCAGCAGTAATCACTCCAAATAGCAGTAGAGCAGTACCAATGAGCCAGTATAAAAGAGCAGTACAAAACGGTGGCACATTCTTCTTCACCGTTGTAACCCATCAAAGAAAGCCAATATTCGACAATGAATTAAACATTGAAGCGCTGCGCTCATCATTCAAACAAGAAATGAAAAGACGTCCCTTTACCCTCGAAGCTATA
>CALIHW010000123.1 GCA_938020525.1 uncultured Granulosicoccaceae bacterium
CTCTGGAGGGTGTCAAGTCCGAGTGTTTGTTTAAACCCGTCACCGACATTCTTCCTTGGGAGAATACAAAGCGTTTTTTGCTTTGCAAGAGGGGCGAATACATCAGTGTGGAACAACTGCATGACTTGAACGACTTACTCCTCCCCGGCGCTTAGACGCCGACCCTCCGTCTGGAGGGTGTCAGTTCTGGATGTTTATTTAAACCCCTCACCGACATTTTCCCTTGTGAGGGTGTCGTCAAAGCATTTTTTGAAATCCTGTTCGACTTTATTTTAATACACGTACCCAAAGCCAAGTCACTCTCCCTATGGGAGAGTCCAATGTGTAGTTTGCATTGGGAGAGGGATACTTTTGGCAATAAATTCAAAGTTTCAGCTCGAAGTCTTATTGAATATCTAACCAGACACACCCTTCTTCCGGCGCAAACTACACGCCGGATTCTCCCCAGGGAGAATGACAAAAGCGGCACTGGTTATGGTTAAGTGATAGTCACTAAAACCTTTGCCGACACCCTCCTTGGGAGAATACAAAGCGTTTTTTGCTTTGCAAGAGGGGCATGCGCATCAGTGTGGGACAACTGCATGATTTGAGCGATTTACCCCTCCCCGGCGCTTAGACGCCGACCCTCCCTCTGGAGGGTGTCAGTTTCGGATGTTTATTAAACCTTGTGCCGACTTTCTTCCTCGGGAGATACAAAGCGTTTTTCTTTGCAAGAGGGGCGAATGCTTCAGGGTGATGCCCAAATTTAAATCGCTTTAGGTTTGATTCTCGTCACTTCTTTGTGCCGGAAACAGTCGGTGGTGTGATCGTTCACCATGCCGACTCCCTGCATATAGGCGTAGCAGATAGTTTCACCGATGAATTTGAAACCACGCTTTTTGAGGTCACGACTCATCTTGCTGCTGATGGCGGTTTTTGCCGGAACCTGAGTCATGGTTTTGCGTTTGTTCTGAATTGGTTTGCCATCGACGAAACTCCAAATATATTTAGCGAAAGAGCCGTATTCTTCCTGCACGGCCCTACATGCGATTGCATTGCTTCTGACAGAGAATATCTTAAGGCGGTTGCGGATGAGCCCAGGATCTGTCAGTGCTTTTTCGAGTTTTTTATCAGTAAATTTTGCGAGTTTTTCTATATCAAAATCTGCAAATACTTTTTTGTAGCGTTCACGTTTTTGCAGCACGACGTGCCAGCTAACGCCTGCTTGTGCGCCTTCCAGTATCAGCATTTCAAAAAGCTTTTGATCATCGTAGACGGGGACCCCCCACTCTTTGTCGTGGTAGATTCTGTCTAGTTCATTGCTTTCACACCAATTGCAGCGCTTTTTATCAGCCATAACCTGCAGTTTCGTTTGTATTAATGGTTATTGTGTTTTAAGCGGATACGAAAATAAAGTACTGTTTAAAGGAGACCAAAGGGCGGCTTAAAAGCGGTAATGACTAGAGGGATGTCTATCAGCTCCCTGGATCGCTAATGCATATCTTTTGGCAGGCCTTTCTTCTGCACTAGTACCCAGGGTGCAACCACTACGCACCAGAACTGCGGATTGCCTTGAGTCCATTGGCGTGCGTCGTCATCGCTGGCTCGGCGGATAGTCCCTGAATCGAGCCATTGCTGCATCTGGGTCTTGTCATCAATTGACATGCTGTGTGCCACTTTAACCAGATCCAGGCCGACGTCGACCCGAATAACCACACCACGAGCGAAATGTTTGGCCAGCTCCTGCCAGTCGATGACACCTGTTTGTTGATTGATTTCCTGGGTAACTTCTTCAGAAAAGTTGCTCGATATCGGATCAGAGGTTTGATCTGTGCTGTCTTTTTTGCCGTTGTTCTTACTCTTACTCAAGGGGAACAGATCTCTATTGCGCGTTGCCTGCCAGATGTTGAAGTCTGTTGATCGCGGTTTGTAATTGCAAGTCTTTTGCAGCAATAAAATCGTCTGCCTTGTCGGGGTGTTTTTCTCGGACGTCTTGTTCGAGCAAGGCACGCTGAAAGTCTCTTGCTTCATCATCTATGTTGAGAGAGCCCGTTCGACGAAACATAAAGTCACTTTTCGATTCAACGTATACGTCTGGAACAATGCCGGTAGCGTGAATCAATTTATGATCTGGTCTGCCGAACATAGCAATTGTTGTTCTGATAGCACCGCCGAGTGGAGCTGACAGATTAAATACCTTTTGCACCAGACCCTTGCCAAAAGACGGTGCGCCGATAATAGTGCCGCGATTGTATGATTGAATTGCCCCGGCCACAATTTCTGATGAAGACATGCTGTCACCATTGATTAGCACTGCCAATGGCAAGTCAGTTAATGTTTCGCCATGGCGTGGCAGTTGTTTTATTGCTCCGGTTTTGTATCTTTCGCAATAGATGTTCTGCTCTGTGCTGAACATAGATACAATTGCTCTTGCCGCGCGGGTTGAACCACCAGGATTGTCACGCAGGTCCAGAATAAAACTCTTTGCACCTTGATCAAGTAGCCGTTTGAGTAGCTTTTCTGTGCGAGTGTGCGTTTTACTGCCGAACCGACTGATTTTAATGTAGCCAATACTGTGATCGAGTAGTTCCGCATCAGCGTAGTGTAAATCTACTGCTGATCGTGTCACATCAACAGTATGCTCAACGTCATCACGCAGCACTGTTATTACTCCACTGGAGCCTGAAGGTCCTTTGAGTGCTGCGACTACCTTGCTTGAAGTCAGGTCTTTTAAAGGTGTGTCGTCAATGCTGATGAGTTTGTCACCAGGCTTTATATCTGTGCCATCTAGTGGGCCGCCGGTTAGCGGACCGATCACTACCGGGTAGTCATCTGTAATAGTTCTGAATTTGAGGCCTACTCCAACGAAGTTTCCGTTACGTCTGGAGTTATATTTTTTTAAGGCGTCTGGATAAATGTAGTTGGCGTACTGGTCGTTGTATGTGTCAATAGTCTCAGACAGCACTTCCCGCATAATTTCTATGCGCTTTGCTTCTGAAGTTGTCCGGTAGTCAACCGCACTTTTATCAAGCTGCTTTTCCGCAAACTTGACCCGTGCGTTGTAGTCTTCAATAGCTTGTTCTTTTGTTGGTGGTATTTCGTCAGTAAATATAGTTAGCTGTGTTTGTTCGACAATGTTGAGCGCTTTGACAAACTCTGCGTAAGCCGTGGGTTTTGCAGCACTGGCTGCGGGTGTTGCAACTGTCATGCTGATCCCCAGAATGGCTACATTCAATAAGCTGTATAAACCTGGCCAAGCGTGGTGGCGCGTGTTTTTTGTCGTCGTATTCACTGAGTTCAATGGATTGTGACTCATGGTCAGCCTGGCTATAGAGTGCGATACCATGCTGCAAGTCGTGCGCCTGGAATGCGTTGGCTTGATAGCAGCGGCGTGATTATATTTGTTGGAATATAGCCGCTTGGGAATAAAATACTGCGTAGAAGTTACTACAAATGCAATATTTTTGGTGTGTCACTTCTTAGGACTTCATAGCCTGCTGCCTCCAGCAAGTCTGCTTTGCTTAAATCTTCAACTTTGCGGCTTAGCGCCAGGCCCATTTTATCCAGTAGAGCCGCTGTCTGGAATTGATGGTCGTCTATATGTTGACCGCTCGAGCTGTCACGAGGTACCAGGATCGGGCGTTTACCCATACGCAATGAAGTAAGGGCGGTACCCGTACCTGCATGGGCAATGACGACATCGGCTTCCTGCATTGCCTGTTCGAGTTCGTGTGCCGGTACGACTTCTTTGCCGTCAATATTCAGGTCGCTGACATCCGTAGAGCCTGTTTGCCAAAGTACCGAGTCTGCATCTGAAAGATAGTCTGCCAGGCGGACGAAGAAATCCCTAAAACTATAGTCCTCCATGGTGCCAACAGAGACGACTGCACGGCGAATTCGAGCTGGTTTGTCGGTCAGTGGGACGGCTTCAAAGCCATCGAATACCGAACCCAGAAATTTCCATTGTTCATTGGACCAGGCTTTGTGCTGGTTGTAGAACTTGATGCCGGGAACCCGACTCAGGGCTTTTCCAGTGACAGAAGGACCTTCCACACGGGTAGCTGATTCAATGTAGTGGGTGGGTATACCACGCACCGCGCTGTACGGAAGGTACGCGAGTGCAATCGCAGAACCGGTGCTTATCACTGAATCTACATTGTATTTTCTGATTAGCTTGAATGCCTGTGGCACATTGCGTAATACAGAGCCGAGGCCGCGGGGTTTGATATAGGGTACGTACTCTACTTGATGGTCTTTCAGCAAAGAGCGTGTTTGCGGTGAATCGAAGGTGACCCAGACGCAGTCCTTGTTGACACCTTCGATGCGTGGCCACAACTCTGCGAGCTGTGTGAAATGACCACCGCTAGATGCCACCAGCATGGTGGTCATGCTGTGACGCCGAGTAATGTATTAGTGATAAGGGTGGCCAATCGATGAAAAGTCTCAGGTCAACGTTGTTGCAGTAAAATGGATCGATGTAGCGTGAGGCGCAACAACGAAGCTCGGGCAGTCATTATCCTACAAATCTGAGGGGCACACATCTTACCGAGCTGAAATAGCAGGTGTAAGGAGGCAGGGCGTCGGGGGCTTACAAGGTATGCGTCTGTCGTGTTGGTGCAAATATATTGTTGCTCGTTGGTCATTCTTGATTAATTGTACGTCTTGAGCTGGCTATTCAGATGAGTCGCATCCAACCCGAACTCCTGCCCAATCGCGATTAACTGGCCAATTGTTTCAGGGTCAACATCTATGCCGGATTCGCTTCTTTGATGCCGGTTATTCAATTCCGGCTCGCCTGGCATTAGGACGGAATCCTGGTCTTTAGCAGGCTTACTGGATTTAATTGACGCATAAAATTCCATAACGCGTTCTTCGATTTGCTCCTGAGAGTCAAAAGCCAGGGGATCAATCAGTATTGAAAACATATTGTTGAACACACCATTGGGAATGTAGTTTCCTGTTGCAACCGTCTCTTTGCCGGCGATTGCACCGGCGAGAAGTTCCACAAATATGGCTAATCCCGAACCTTTGTGTTGTCCGAATGGCGTCAGCGCACCTGTGCGGTCCCGCCAAATTGGGGACGGGTCATCAGTCGGTGTGCCTGCGTCATCAATGATCCAGCCGAGTGGTACTTTCTCACCGCGATTATGAGCTACTCGCACCTTGCCGAAAGCGACTGTGCTAGTGGCGAGATCGAGCATTGGTTTAGCGTCTCCATTGACTGGAATGCCTATACTTATAGGGTTTGTGGAGAAAGATGGTTCGCAACTGCCATGTGCGGCAACGATTGGCGCATGACCCCAGACATTGACAAAATGAAGCGATATCAAGCCGTGTTGGGCACAGTATTCAGAGTAGTGACCGGCTCTTGATACGTGTCCTGCGTTGCGTAAACCAAGTACCGTTACCTTGTTGTTGCGACAAGATTTTATTGCTTCATCCAGCGCCAAAATAGCCATGTGGTGACCGAAACCTCGTTTGGCATCAATCACTATTACTGCACCCATGGTGGATGCAATCTCTGGTGTCTGATTCGGAATCAGATTGCCATCGGCGACTTGCTTACCATAGGTAGGCAGCATGCCGATACCGTGTGAGTCGTGACCTGAGAGATTGGCCTTAATCAGGTGCTCCGCAACTATAGTGGATTCTGCCTCCATACATCCGAAGCCGGATAGAATTGTGCTTGCAAGGTGTACAAGACTATCAGCGGTATAGTTCATTAGAATTCCTCGTGTCTGCTTTACCCGACACTTTCTGGCTTTTTTCGCCGGTACAGGCTTTTTTGGTGTGTGATGGCATGCACGACAATACCAAACGGATCGCCAGTGTTCCATCTGACCACTTATGAGCCATCGGTAAGCATTAGTTGAGCAGACTACTTGCGTGCTGCCGAAAAACATTGCTGTTAGATAAGGGGTATGGCGGTTGTCCTCGTTGCAATGGAGGCCTGGGAGGTAATGGGTTAGGATACGGACCGCAGTAAGAAGTCCGGAAATGACGGTCTTTGTGGCTTAACTAACTATCCGCATCCCTTGCTCCGGCTTGCGAATCCTTATGTTGGAGAGAGCCAGTCGCTTGAACAAAACACAGAGTTGACAATGTTATACGCAAACGAATCCAGAAGTGGCGGGTCTCCAGAGATA
>CALIHW010000124.1 GCA_938020525.1 uncultured Granulosicoccaceae bacterium
ATGAGTTCGTGTTCAAGTAGAGTTTCGAATGTGTCTTGAAATTGTTGGCTATCAGCCTCAAGAGACGCACCGCGCGACTCAATAATAGCGTACGCGTAGTAGTCGCTATCCAGTGGTGCGCGACTGGTACCTGTCGTGTCACGGTTGGTAGACAGTCGATAGAAATCGTTCCAGATAATCTCAAAAGCATTCAGGTTTGAGTTCAGGTGGCTCGAGACATGGGTAAGTGTTTCTGTCACCTGCTTGAATGTTTCAAACGCCACTATTGCAGTATTGCGGGTCGGGGTGGCTGGCCTTAACCTGAGTACAGCGCGTGTCACTATACCTAGTGTGCCTTCCGCGCCAATAAACATCTGTTTAAGATCATAGCCGGCGTTGTTTTTAATCAGGCTGTTAAGTGCTGTAATAACTGTACCATCTGCGAGTACCACTTCAAGTCCAAGAATCTGATCGCGGGTCATGCCATACCGCAGTACAGACAAGCCGCCTGCATTGGTCGATATGTTTCCGCCTATGGTACATGACCCTCGTGCCCCTAGGTCTACTCCGTACAATAAGCCGACACCATTGGCTGCTTCATGTATTGATTGCAGGACGCAGCCCGCCTGTACTGTCATCGTACGATTAACAGCATCAACCGACTCAATAGCATTCATCCGTTCGAGTGAAAGAATAATGTCTTTATCTGTCGATTTATCGCCATCTGCAAGGCCCGTAACTCCACCATGAGTTACTACTGACTGGTTGCTTTCAAAGCAAGCCTTCAATACCTTGCTTACCTCCGATGTGGTGGCTGGTTTCACCAGTGCCTTAGCTTCCATTGGTGAAGGATCCCAAAAGTGGGTGGCGCGTTCGGCGACCTCAGATGCAGACAGCACGTGAGAATTGCCAACGATACTTTTCAGTTTTTCAATAATGTCCGTCATAGCAGTGCCCGGTGACTTAATGTTTGGGAGATACCCACCCAGCTACAGTATACGGTGTAGAAACTCACGGGTGCGTGCCTCGCGCGGGTTGGTGAACATTTCCTCTGGTGTCGCGGTTTCGAGTATTTTTCCACCATCGAGAAAGCAAACACGGTCTGCTACCTCTCGTGCAAAAGACATCTCATGGGTGGCGAGCACAATTGTCATATCCTGTTCCTTTAACGCTTTGACTACCTCTAGAACTTCACCGACCAGTTCCGGATCAAGTGCTGAAGTAATTTCATCAAGCAACATAATTTCAGGTTGCATCGCAAGTGCACGGACTATAGCGACGCGTTGCTGTTGTCCACCGGATAGTCTGTCAGGGTACTCATTGGCTTTATCCTGCAGGCCGAATTTCTCCAATAACTCTAATGCCTTTGCTTTAGTATCCGCAACCGATGCGTTCAACACTCTTTTGGGAGCGAGACAAATGTTCTGCATTACCGACATATGCGGAAACAGATTAAAACTCTGAAAAACAATACCTATACGTTTTCTATAAGGCTTTGGATCAAGACCGGGTATCGCGATATCTTCTCCATCAAGCCAGATGTGGCCGCTGTCAATCGGTTCCAGTAAGTTAATACAGCGAAGTAACGTAGACTTGCCTGAACCAGATGCTCCGATCAGGCAGATCATCTCACCTGAATCGACAGACAGATTGATGCCGTCACAGACTGTCAGGTCGTCAAAACGACAAGTCAGATCTTCAAGGATCAGCTTGTGGGTTACGTTTCTCACAGATTATATATGCGCATTGTCAGGTGCGTACCGAGCGTTGCTGTGCCAGTAAATAATCAGCGTAGCGAGTTGCGGGAATGGTGACACATAAAAATATGATTGCAGCACCTATGTAAGGTGTGAAATTTGCCATCAGTGATTTATAAACGTTTGCCTGTCTTAGCAGTTCAACTGGGCCGATAAAAGAAAGTAGGGCGACGTCTTTTTGTAGTGCAATTACAAAGTTCATCATGGCCGGTACCTGTCTGCGAATTGCCTGTGGCAGAATCACAAATCGCATGGTATCTGCTTCAGTTAGCCCAAGCGACTCGGAAGCAGATCGCTGACTCTTATGTACTGATTCGATTCCGGAGCGAAGTACTTCTGCAACATAGGCAGAGTAGGTCAGCACCAGTGCAACAGTGCCCCAGAGATATGGGGAGTTCCACGGTCTGGCTAATCCAAGGCCCGGTATACCAAAGCCAATTAAGTAGACAAGCAGTATTGTCGGTACACCACGAAAAATATCTGTGTACAGCGCGCCGAATACACGCAGAGGGAACAGGGCGGGTGTTCTGACATTCCGGCACAGGGCAATGATAAGCGCCAGAACCATAATGAGAGGTAAGCTCCAGGCAAATATCGCGATGTCCCATAGAAATGCTTTTAAGAGAGTGGGGAACGTCTTTTCAAGAATTGGCCAGTTAAAGAAACTGCGTTTTACCGATTCCCAGCCAGGTGCTTTGGGAACAAGGTAGTAGAGCGTTGCACAAACTGCAAGTAAGCTTACCGTCGCAATCAAAAGACTGCGACGGCGTTCCTGTTGCTCGTAACGCTTTCTAGGTGAGAGTTGTGACAACTGTGGGTAGAGAGCTGCTTACTTATCCATGTCAATGACAGGTGCGCCGGTGGCATCAGCCAGCCACTGTGCTTCTATGTCTTTAAGGGTTCCGTCTGCGTGTAATGACTTAATTGCTTCGTCTACACATTCTTTAAGCGGATTGTCTTTTGCCATGAGCAGGCCAAAGTTGTCGGGCGCTTCATTGTTTTCTACCGGGAATTGTCCGACTAATTTACCGCCTTCAAGCTGTACTGCTGATACAAACAGAGCCGAAGGCAGATCAAAGACAATGGCATCAATCTGGTTAGCGGAAATGGCAGCAACTACGTCAGCGTTGTCGTCATATAGCAATGTGGCTTGTTCCGGCTGTAGAACTTTTTCAAGGAATGGCTGGCTCGAGGTGCCTGCCGCTGCTCCATATTTGAGTTTCTTTAATGATGATGCTGTTGCTTCCACGTCAGCGGCTGCAGAACCTTCGCGAACAACCACTGCAATGGTTGTGGTGTAATATGGTTCGCTAAAGTCGATTACCTCAAGGCGCTCCGGCTTGATTGAATATTGTTGCAAATTGAAGTCGAAATCTTTAGCGCCTGGTTGAATTGCTTCATCAAAGCTTGTTCTTACCCACTCAACACTGGATTTGTCAAAACCCATGCGTTCAGCCACAGCATAAGCCACAGCAGCTTCAAAACCCTCACCGCTTTCTGGTGCATCGTTCATGACCCAGGGTGGGTAGGCCGGATTGCCGGTGGCTACAGTTAAACGATCAGCTGTTAAGGTTTTACCCATGCTGCATTCGTTAGCGGCCTGAGCGTTTGATACACCGAGCGCCATGCCAATTGTAGTAAGTAACAGTAAGGTGAGCTTTTTTGTTTCCATTGGTTTTGCCTCCAAAAACGTAACCAAATCCTAAGCCCTGATACACTGAATGTCCAGACTTATACTCTACAGTGGTATGTGCCAGTAATTGGTTTGCCGCGTAGTTCATCTACTGGGCAGTTCGTCTACCGAGTAGCTCGCCTAAAAGCGCTCACCTGGGGCTGAGGTGGTACTAAAGTGTGCGCAAGAGCAGGTTGGGTTCGCAAATTGACACACATTCTAAGTGCATCGATATTATCTTGGGACGAGCTTCTTTTTGAATAAAGTGCCTGGTTTTTAGTGCAGGCTGCTCAGGCATGTAATGCGTTGCACAATAGCGAGATCGTACGCTCGAGTTCTGCTGAATCATAGGGCATGGCTTTGGCAAAACCCCAAACGGGTGAAGGCCACGCAATATCAGTCTTGTAGCGTGCGATATGATGAACGTGCAGCTGCGGCACTACGTTACCAATTGCCGCAACATTAAGTTTGTCTGGCTTGAATGCAGATTCCATTGCATTACTTAGAGAATTTGACTCCTGGAGTAATTGAATCTGATCTTTCTGCTCTAATTTATAGATATCAGTGCTAGTGGCGCGCTTTGGTACGAGTATGGTCCACGGATAGTTTGCATCATTGATTAACAGTACAAGGCAAAGATCCAATTCGGTGATGAGTACCGAGTCTTCTTCTAGTCGTTTGTGTAATTTAAAATTGTCTGGTGAGAAATTCGGCAATGGCTTATGTACCCTTTTAAGTCTGTGGCTGATTGATCATGTGGTGGGCGGTTTTGTAAAAAGAGGTTTTTAACTGCATTAACAAAAGTGCATCATCGGTTTGTTCTTCGAGCGCTCTGTGCATACAGCTCAACCATTGATCTCTTGCTTGTTCGTCGATTTTGAAGGGCAGGTGACGCATGCGTAGCTTGGGATGGCCGCGATTTTGATGGTAGAGTGGCGGGCCGCCAAGAAAACCACTCAGGAATTCGTAAAGTTTATTGCGAGACTCCGTTAGGTCATCCGGGTGCATAGCTCTGACTGTATCAACGTCTTTGTCTTCATCCATCAGATCGTAGAATCGATCAACCAGTTTTCTTACTGCCGCATCACCGCCGAGTTGAAGATACTGGCTGCGTTTCTGTGATTCTTGCATAGCTACACGCGCTCCATGATGACCTGAGCTATTGCGTATTCACCTTCATCTGAAATGCTGACGTGCATTGCATTGATCCCCAGTTTGTCGCACTGACGTTTTGCTTCTTCATCAGCGTGCAATTCTGGTTTACCGTGTTCATTGTGCAATACGTAGAAATGCCGTAGCAGCACATTCTGAGCCTGGCCAGTGCCGAGTGCTTTGGTTGCCGCCTCTTTTACTGCAAAGCGCTTTGCAATCATACGGGCTTTAAAGCGCGATACAGCGAACGCCGGCAGTTCTGCATCATGCAACACATGGTTAACAAATCGTTCGCTGCGATTTGCCAGTACTTCTTCAATACGGGCAACTTCGACTAAATCAATGCCAGTACCGATGATCATGAGTTCGCACGTGCCTGCTGCATAATTGACTTCATTGTTTTTACTGCTGTCGGCAATCCTTCAAAGAGGGCATCTGCCATAAGTGAATGCCCAATGTTGAGTTCGTGTATCTGCGGAATGGCGGCAATGGGGGCGACGTTGTGCCGAGTTAGCCCATGACCTGCATTGACTATCAAACCCTGTTTGTCAGCGTAAGCTGCAGCTTCAATAAGTTTCTTGAGCTCATGCTGCCTCTCTGCAAGTGTTTCCGCTTCAGCGTAACTGCCGGTGTGTAACTCAATAACGGTAGCACCTGTGCGTGTAGTGGCATCTATCTGCTCTACATCGGGATCAATAAAAAGACTGACTCGTATGTTGTTGTCATTAAATTCCTTGCAAGTGGGAGTAAGCGAGTTTTCTGCATTCGCTACATTCAATCCACCTTCAGTGGTGAGCTCTTCGCGCTTCTCCGGCACGATGCAGACATCAACTGGTTTAAGGCGCATTGCCAGTGTGATCATCTCATCGGTGGCTGCCATCTCGAAGTTGAGTTTAGTCTGTGCGCACGCGGCATAGCGCTCAACATCACTATCCTGAATATGGCGCCGGTCTTCTCGTAAATGCATGGTAATGCCATCTGCACCTGCCATCTCGGCTTGTAAGGCTGCATGTACTGGATCAGGGTAGTTTGCGCCACGTGCCTGTCGGATTGTGGCGACGTGGTCTACGTTGACTCCCAGGAGTATTGGTTTCACTTTTTGTTTTTTTCCGGTTTCTTGGTCGGCTTGTGTGTTGTATATCATACACTAGGGGTTTCGTGTTCCCTGCGGGAGGCTTGGCGTTTTCTTTGGTCTTTTTGCTCTGATATGCCCTGCGGGCAGCTTATCGTTCTGGTATGCCCTGCGGGCGGCTATCATTCTGACTTGCTGCCGGCAGGGCATGTAAGAACGATAGCCGCCGGCAGGCATGTCACACACGTAAGCCGCCGGCAGCGCAAAACACAAATCCCAAAAAACTACCTAATCACCTCCTCAGTTGGATTCAACAGTTCAAACCCTTCAATCCGCAATCTAACAC
>CALIHW010000125.1 GCA_938020525.1 uncultured Granulosicoccaceae bacterium
ACTGCGAAAGCGATCTTTTGGCCAGCTATTGCGATCGATATCGTTAAATATGAATGACTATTCGCCTCAATCGATCGAAATATCTGACTCAAAATCTCACTTTCTCGCTACGACCGTCATTCTCGGACAAGCTCCTAGCCCACTGGTTTTCGGTTAGTCGCTATAAGTCGCTGTTGCAGTGTTATTATGTTTCAAATCGCGATAGCGGTATAAGTCGCGATCAAACTGAGCAATGATCTGCCGTCTTTCCCGAAGTTTGGATCTGATCAGCGCCTCTGTACTGTCGATACTGCGCAACACTGCAATACGATCTGATTCGAATGCATCACTTGGATCCAGTTTGCGGTCAACGCGTTCCTGGATGCGATCTTCAATTGAAATGAGCCGGGTGTTCAGGATCACCATTTGATCGTACATACGTGCAATTGCGCCGTCTATATGCACTACTCGCGCATCTCTGGTACTGATTAGGTCTGACTCATTCGGGAATGCTTTAAGCAAGGCTTGGTCGCGCTGCTTTTTTTCCTGTGCCAGCTTTGCCTGACGATCGAGCTCCAATTGCTCCTGCTTACTAGGGATCGTCTCGAGAGTTACTCCCTGTTGGCTGAGTACCTGGGTAGATTCCTCGAAGCTCGACGGAGGTGGGCGATCCTGATATGAAATGTTGCCGTTCTCATCGACCCACTTGTACCAGCGTGCACTGGCAGGGGTGGTGATTAATGCCACACCCGTAACGAGCGTGATTGTTACTGTCGCGCGGGAAAGCCAATGTCCCATTGCAGAAGCGGGAGATGTGAGTCTCCTATCGGCTTGGTTCTCAACTTGTAAATCTGGCTTACTCATTCCCGAAAAACCCGGTTATCAACAACTACTAATATCGACGGGACCAGTCGACAGTGCTGGTTCAAAGGCTGGATTAGTTCCATAGTTAATCCGACAGTATGTCTTATAGCGGTTGAAGCAAAAAAAAATTGAGCGATAGGACCGGTACGGTGTTTTATTTTGGCTTTGTAATGCAAAAGTCTGCTATTCCGGCTGTCTGCACAGCGTATTGGCGGGCCAACTAATCTCGACTGGAATATTTTTCTGGTTGTGCGAGTATCGCTGACTTGTGGACAGAGATATCGCATGAAAATAATCACCCTGAATTGCAATGGCATCCGCTCAGCAGCCAAGAAAGGCTTCTACAGCTGGATGAAAAATCAACGTGCTGATGTCATTTGTTTGCAGGAAACTAAAGCACAGGCGCATCAACTGGAGGATGAGCTGTTTCACCCGAAAGGATATGAAAGGTTTTTACATGATGCCGAAAAACCGGGCTACAGCGGTGTCGGAATCTATAGCAGGCATACTCCTAAAAAAGTAATACATGGCATAGGTGACGAACTAATAGACCGGGAAGGACGATATCTGGAAGTGTGTTTTGAGAATTTATCAGTGGTGTCGCTGTATATGCCGTCTGGTTCGTCCGGTGATGTCAGACAGGATTTCAAGATCCGCATGATGGATATAATGTTGCCACATCTTTTAAAGCTTAAAAAAAGAAAACGACAATGCGTAGTGTGTGGTGACTGGAATATTGCACACACCAAAGCGGATATACGTAACTGGCGCGGTAACCAGAAAAACTCGGGCTTTCTGCCAGAAGAGAGAGAATGGCTATCTCAACTGTTTGATAAATATAGTTTCGTTGATACCTTCCGCGCGTTGCCACAGAAGGAACACGAATATACCTGGTGGTCCAATCGAGGGCAGGCTTATGCTAATAACACGGGTTGGCGGATAGATTATCAGATAGCAACACCTGGTTTGCGGGACACTGTTAAAAAAGCATCGGTCTATAAAGACAAGCGTTTTTCTGACCATGCCCCACTTTGTGTAAACTACGACTTTGATATTAAAACCTAGTGCGTCATATCGACCGACATGTTCCAGTGTGCACTTCTCTGAAAGCTACTGCTATTGGTAGTTGTCTGTGACCAACTTCAGTCTTGGCGTGGATGACTGGTTTGAATGAGAACGATCAGAGTCGTCGGTAGTTGTTTGGTCTCCATTGCTATCAGTCGCATTCAGCATTTGTGGGCGATGCCAGGCTTTTGCAGATAATGCCTGATTCATCGCACTTACGAGTTCATTCATAAATATTTCGCGCTTGTTATCACCTTTGAAGCGCTCGCTTAAAAACGGTTCCTGGGCAATTTCACCGTATGTGTGGTCGCGCATACGCCAATGAACAATATAGCTTGGCTTCATATCATTCCAGACTTTAAGGCCCAGAAGAATGCTGGCAAAGAGAGGAATATAAGCGAGGAAAAATCCCCCGGAGCTACTGTCAAAAAAGTCGATAGTCAGGATTACAAAAAAAACAAGAATGCATAAAATCAGCAATAGCTTGCAGAGTATTTGATTAAAAGCGGTAGTTCGATAGAACTGCTTATGAAGGCTGATCATATGTTCAAACATGTAGGTTTTCAGCATGCGATCGAACGGATCGATATAAGCCAGCCGGGTATCTGTGACAAGTACCAGGCCTTTGCGGAAAATCTCCTGTTCACCAGGATAGACTTGTATTGCCGCAGGCTTGGGAGACAGCCAATTCTGAAAGCGCTCTGTGTGAGACTTTGATTTTGGCCCTGGTTTTGGATTTGCGCCCTGATGGTTAGCAGTAACTGAAGAGCGATTATCAGCGCGCTTTTTTGCCGAGATTTTCTTTAGTAAAAATAATGAGGCTGGATTTAATTGCATCTTTATTTCACACAACGAAATATTTGTGTTGGCGGTAGATTTTGCCACACGGTTGGGGTACGGGTCACCGATGAAAAGTGGTGTTGCAGGTTGTTGATAAAGTATCTGCCTCGTGATCGGAACCTGGCTCCAAGGTAAACAATAGAGACAAAGACGCCATCTTGTGCAAGCGAATCACTGATTACACCCATCATTTCATTCTGCTCTGGCTTGTCGAAAATAGTCCACGGCAGGCTCGAAATGATGCGGTCTGCATACAGGCTGTTATGTTTTTCCAGCCATACCGGTAGAGATGATGCTGCATCGTGATAAATGTATGCGTCAGGGCATCGATTTTTGGTAGCGTTTACGAATGTTTGATTCAATTCAATGGCGAAAAAAGTCTGATCGCATCTGATGTTTTGCAGAATTTCTTCAGTAAAAACCCCGGTACCTGGTCCAAGCTCGACGACTGTCTCGGCATCTGCCAGATCGGCTTGCCTGATAGTTTTTTTCGCTAAACGTTTGGACGAGGGCGCTATGGCACCAGTTGCTCCCGGTGTCAGAGCCAGTTGTCTGGCGAAGTCTTTGTAGCGAAAAGCCGGATTGACCAAAGGGACAATGCCGGCCGCAGTGTCTGTGACTGATCGGCCTTGTACCAGCTCGCTTTGTAAAGGGGATTCTGTGTTGGCGGTTGCTTTGTCTAAAAGAAATTTCCGATGGACCACTTTGTCCGACAGTATCGGTGCCATAGTCTGGTTGCATGATCTGGATGGCGTGCTGAGAGGTCTGTCGGTAGTGTTGTGTACTACCTGGACATCTTCAGTGACTGAGCGGAGCATTAGTAAAAACCTTATAGAATGTTTCGGCTTTGCCCCGCCGACGTTGTCTACGTCTGCATTGCATGCTTTACTGCGGTTGGCTGATCAATAAGTTACACCGATTGCCAGCCCTTGTTTTATATTATGTTGGTTTAAATGATCGTGGTTAAATTGATGCGCGGCTTAGTGGTTAGAGGATTCTAACTGCTAACTGTCTGACAGATCCATTGCACCTATTACATCAAACGGAATTGGTTTGGGCCAGGTTGCCACCTTAACATTCCCGGATAGCTCGTAATCGAGATTCAGCGTCTTGCCCTGCAACAGGGTGGAAAGGCTACTTGCAAGGCGATTAAGGCCTGCTGTAACGTCTAAAGATAACAATGCCTCGCTCTTCGCTGGCACTGTTACGGATTGGTTGCTTTTGCCGTTTGCGATGTTGGTGTTGTTAAATCGCGCAACAAAGTCAATCGCCTCCACAGGTAAGTCGAAGCTGTTCGGGTTAATGACTTTCAGTTGAAAACGCAACTTTTGCTCAGCCACATTGACATTCAGTGGTCTGACACTGACAAGCTCAATTGTCGGCTTGACGGGCTTGGTGATAACACTCGCGCAGGCAGAAAGCGCTGATGAAACCACCAGTAGAAGCGGTAGACTCAGTTGTCTGATTTGCACTCGGGTGCCTCCGTGATTGCTGGCCACCGTTGGTTGTTGGATTGAATGCAGCAATCCAGTTTTCTATATAGGAGGAGTGTACCACGCACAGGAGGGTGCTTACCGTGGGTTTACGGCATGGATCGCTTATCCAGGGGACGGATAAGTGGAGTATTAGGAGCAGATACGGTCACCGTCGGCCGGCAGAAAACTGCCGACCGGCGACACAGGAACTACTGTTGCAATAAATTCTGTAGTTCGTTCAGTTCAGCTGCTGCCTGTTCCAGAATTACCTGGGGATTCTGTAGGTCGATTCCAGCTTGTTGAAGTTTACGCGGCAGCAGAAGATTGACGACGCTCGGTACAGACTTGTTTTCCTCTTCCGGTAGTTCACTTTCTATTGTTAGCAGAGCTGCGGTTACCAGATCTGCATAAGTGATCTCACCGGTATGGTTGCGATAGAAATCTCGCGCTGATTCTGCAGCCTCAATGAAATTCTCGTTGAAACCCCATGCACCCAGCAACCAGCTTCCGACTGCTTCACGCAATTTGCGTGATGATGCTTGCAGTGATTCAGCGTCGCTGAATTCATCACCAAGCTTGTTGGCGTGACAGATCACCATCAGTTCACCAATGTCAGCCATTAGACCGATCAAATGAGCACGCTCGTCAGTCAGGTGTGGTACAGACTTGGCAAACACCTTACAGATTGCAGCAGTCAATGTTGCCCTGCGCTGATAATTTGCCCTGTGTTGTTCGATAGCCGGGTTAGCCGCTTTCCAGCCTTGTTCTGCAGGAATTTTAATCGCGAGTTGATTAACGCTTTCAACGCCGAGACGTGTAATGGCACCACGCATGGTTTGCGTAGTTTCACCAGCAGTTAGCTTGTTAGCCTCATGCATTGTGTGTGCTGTCAGTGCGGGATCAGCAGCAACTGCAAGTGAAAGCTCGGGGATGCCGGTCGAACCACGGTTAACCAGTGCTGCTATTTTAGAGCTTATTGCATCCTGACAACTCAGAACTACAGTGCGTTGTTCGAAAGCTTCAACTATGCTGTCGAAGATCACATTGTCTTTTTCCGAGACTCTAACGTCATGTGATTTAGTGGCATTCTTCTGTTGCTCTTTCAATAGAATATCGAATAACTCCTGTCCGAATCGCACAAGAGTTGCTGTTGTCTTGGTCGCAATAGAATGATGCTGTGTGAATTCTTTTAATACTGGCTGTTGTGCACGGTTGGTGTTTACCTCGACCAACTGTGTGTCGTCTTTGTCTTTTGCATTGCGGACTTCAACCTGTCCTTCAAGCAAATAGGTGAACCAACGATGCTCTTTATTTGCAGCAAGTGCAGTTGAGCGATTCAGGTTAACGATGGTGGCCGATTTGCAGATCGTCAATCGATTTGCTTCGTTAAGATCTGAAATTGGTGACAAGCGCGATGCAAGGGACATCATCTCGCTGAGATCATTGTCTTCCGTATCGGTTGCAGCTGAAGATTTTGAGTCGAAATTGAACACGGTCTACGCCCATTGTTTTTATTGATGCTATGGGTGTCAATCGGCGCGTGACAGCAAAGGTTTAGCATTTTCTTGTAGAGCGATGTTTCAGTTTGCGCTGAATGTGGGTCACGTGGTGTGACATTTGTGCCAACCAGGCCTGCACTCTGTTGCCCTGGTGGCCAGATCAATAGCGCTGGCTGACACTCTGCTTGATATCAGGATCTTTCAGTGGGAGTTTCGATTCGTCGAAGTGGCTTTGGAATGCTAAATGACACGGTTTCAATAGCGCCTGCGACCTCATTCACATTAGATGCCCCGCAGGAGCCAAGGTGTGAAATCACTTGCTGTACCAGTTCTTCTGGTGCGGATGCGCCGGCTGTGACACCGATTTTCTGTCGGCCTTTAAGCCATTCGTCCTCGATTGCTGTAGCGTCGGTAATCAAATATGACGGTATGCCAGCGCGCTCCCCGAGTTCACGCAGACGATTGGAGTTAGAACTGTTTTGAGCGCCAACGACCAACAGAATGTCTGCGTCTTTGCACAGGGTTTTGACTGCATCCTGCCGATTCTGCGTGGCGTAGCAGATATCATCCTTACGAGGTGCGGCAATGGTGGGAAAGCGGATTTTGAGTTTTTCAATGATGTCGTGCGTATCATCGACAGAAAGTGTGGTCTGGGACACAAATGCGAGTCGAGCAGGATCCTTCACATCCAGAGAGTCGACATCTTCGGGTTTTTCAATCAGTAAAATCCGACCACCCCACTGAGTATCGTAGCGGCCCATGGTGCCTTCTACTTCCGGATGGCCGGCATGGCCGATCAGTATTACCTCACGACCTTCTTTTGCGTATTTAACCACTTCAATATGTACTTTGGTGACAAGCGGGCAGGTTGCATCAAATACTTGTAACTGACGTGATTCTGCTTCGGTCTCTACGGCCCGAGAAACACCGTGGGCCGAAAATATCACTGTGCTGTCGTCCGGTACTTCATGAAGCTCATCCACAAAGATCGCGCCTTTGTCGCGCAAGCCGTCGACCACATACTTATTGTGAACAACTTCATGACGGACATAAATCGGAGCACCGAATAGCTCCAATGCTCGCTCCACAATCTCAATTGCCCGGTCTACACCCGCACAGAAGCCGCGCGGATTGGCCATTAATATTTCCATGTGTTCTACCTTGCGTCTACATGTTCTGGTGCAGAGACTTCTTTTGGATCTTCTTCGACGAAAAAGGAACTGATTAATATCAAAGCGGTGCCTACAAATATTGCGGAGTCAGCAATATTAAAAGATGGCCAATAGTGTGTGTTGCCATTCCAGTTAGCGAACCACTGTATAAAGTCGACTACGTAGCCGAGTCTGATGCGATCGATGACATTGCCAATCGCACCACCGAGAACCAGGGCCAAACCAAAGCCGAGCCATTTCTCATGGTTTTTTAACCGAAATAACCAGACAGTGAGGACAATACTGATAACCACAGCCACAATTGTAAAAAACCATCTTTGCCATCCACCTGCATTGCTTAAAAAGCTGAATGCAGCACCAAAGTTATGCATTAAAGTGAAGTTGAAATAAGGCATAACTGAGACTTGTTCATACATGCTCAGTTGCGTACTGGCGATATGTTTGGTGATTTGATCAAGTATGATCGCTATCGTGGCGATACTAAAATATATTTTTTTCATTGAGCGTCTCTAAACAACCTGGTATAGGCAATCTGGTGTTGGGATTCCGCTAACGGGATATGCAAACGGTAAACCCTAATCAGGTAAACCGGCGCGGCTCGCCATCACCGTCGACATTTTGAATACACCGACTACAAAGTTCCGGATGAGAAGCGTCATTACCCACATCTGCTCTGTGGTGCCAGCAACGTGCACATTTTACTTCTTCGGAGGCTTTGGCATCTATCCAGAGTTCTCTGTTTTCGGTTTCAGCTTGTTCAGCAGAAGCGGGTTTTTCCGCAAGGGACTGAACTGAAGCTTCAGACGTAATCAACAGGAAGCGCAACTCATTATCAAGTTTTTTAAGTAGTGACTCTGTGCTTTGATCACAGTACAAGGCAACTTCCGCATCAAGTGGTCCGCCTATTTTTTTATCTACGCGCAGTTTTTCCAGTGACTTTGCTACCGCAATTCTGATAGCTACTATTTGATCCCACTCTTCACTAGAGTAGAGCGCACCATCACCCAATGGTTTAAGCAGTTCGTAGTAAGTTTCGGTAAAGACAGTCTCACTATGCTCACCAGGCAGATGTTGCCAGATTTCTTCTGCAGTAAAGCTTAGTACGGGTGCTATCCAGCGCGTCATTGCCTCGGCAATATGATACATCGCAGACTGCGCAGAGCGCCGTGCATGGCTGTCTGCTCTGGTAGTGTATTGTCGGTCTTTAACAATATCCAGATAAAAACCACCCAGCTCAGTGGTGCAGAAGTTATGCAGGCGTTGATATACCGTATGGAACTGGTAGTCATCGAATGCGGTACGAATATCATTTTGTAACGCAAGTGTGCGATCAACAGCCCACTGATCAAGTGCAAGCATCTCTTCTATTGAGATTAAGTCTGTTGCAGGATTAAACCCGTTGGTATTAGCCAACAGAAACCGAATGGTATTTCTGATGCGTCTGTATGAATCAGACATTCTGTTAAGAATCTCATCAGAGACGCTCATTTCACCGCGGTAGTCTGCAGAACATACCCACAGTCGAATGATGTCGGCTCCCAGAGTTTTCATTACTTTCTGTGGAGCGATAACATTGCCGACGGACTTCGACATCTTGCGACCCTTGGCATCGACAGTAAAGCCGTGGGTCAGTACCTGCTTATAAGGTGCAACTCCATTGACCGATACGCTAGTCAGTATCGATGAATGAAACCAACCACGATGCTGATCGGACCCTTCAAGGTACATGTCGGCTGGGTAAGGTTGACCGCGTTGTTGCAAAACATGAGAATAGGTAGTTCCTGAATCAAACCAAACATCCAGCACATCTGTTGATTTTTCATAATCGTCCGGATTGTCTTTTATAAAGTCCTCTGTGCTCAGATCAAACCACGCTTGTATACCACCCTTTTCGATGTGCTGCGCTGCTTGTTCAAGCATCGGCAGTGAGTCTGGATGGAGTTCGCCGGTTTCCTTATGGATAAACAAGGTAATTGGAACACCCCAGTAACGTTGTCTGGAGATACACCAGTCCGGTCGTGTTTCGATCATGCTATAGATTCGTGCTTCACCCCACTCAGGCACCCAGCGCACAGTTTTTATTGCCGCAAGTGTATCTGCACGAAGGTTTTCTTTTTCCATGCTGACAAACCATTGTGGCGTGGTCCGGAATATAATCGGTGTGTTGGTACGCCAGCAGTGCGGATAGCTATGTTCGAATGCCTCGCTTTTAACTAACTTGTTAGCGCTTTTCAATTCGTCAAGAATGTGCTCTTCTACTTTGTATACGTGTTCACCTGCGAACTTTTCAACCCATGGTTCATACGTGCCGGTAGCACTGATGTTGTTAAGCAGGCCAAGGTCATATTTTTTGCCTGTATTAAAATCATCTACACCATGATCAGGTGCAGTATGTACAGCACCGGTACCCGCCTCAGTTGTTACATAGTCACCGAGGACTAATAGCGAAGGTCGGTCATAGATTGGATGGGTTAGTTGGATTTTTTCTATCGCGGTGCCATTGAATACAGAAACAGTTTTGTAGCTTTCACAGGAATAGCGCTGCATGCAACTGTCTACCAGTTCGGTTGCCAGAATGACGCATTCTTTTCCCAAGCCTAAATCACATTCGACCACCGAGTATTCAAGTTCCGGGTGGACGCACACTGCAAGGTTGCCGGGTATGGTCCAGGGTGTGGTGGTCCAGATAACAATGGATAGTGTCAGGTCGGTGCGATCACTTTTACAGGCTTTGTGAAATGCGTCATTATCTGAAGCACTAAACCTGACATCAATCGATGTGGATTTTTTATCACGATACTCGACTTCTGCTTCAGCCAGTGCTGAGCGAGCACCAATGCTCCAGTAAACCGGTCTTGTGCCTTTATAAACATGACCGTTTTCAAGCATCTTACCGAGTGCCCGAACAATACCAGCCTCGTTTGCAAATTCCATGGTCAGATAGGGGTTGTCCCACTCGCCGAAAACACCAAGCCGCTTGAAGTCTTCACGTTGGCCATCGATCTGTTGGGTTGCGTATTCTCGGCAGGCTGCTCTAAAAGTGGCGGCATCTACCGTATTGTCGCGTGCCCCTTTTGCAGCACCGGTTTCACTGGATTTACTTTCACTGGGTTTACTTTCATTGGGTCTGCCAATTTCTGATTCAACCTTGTTTTCAATCGGCAAACCATGGCAGTCCCAGCCGGGAATGTAAGGTGAGTCGTAACCGTCGAGTTGTTTACTCTTGACGATCATATCTTTGATGACTTTATTAACCGCATGGCCAATATGAATGTCACCGTTCGCATACGGAGGACCATCATGCAGAATAAATTGCTTGTCGCGACCAGCGGATGCTTCGCGAATCTTTTTGTAGATGTCCAGCTTTTGCCAATGAGCCAGTGTTTCGGGCTCTTTGTTCGCCAGATTGCCGCGCATTGGGAAATCGGTCTTTGGCAGGTTTAGCGTTTGTTTGTAATTACTCACCTGGAGTCTCTGGTTGCCAATTCTGGTTGTCAGTTTGGGTTATCAATTCTGGTTGTCAGTCCCGGGTTTATCCCGGCTATCGGTATCGGATTATCCGTTCTCGATAGTGTGTTAAAATCGTTGCGTAGTGTTGGTAAACCATTGTCGGGCGTTTTGCTCATCAGTTGCAATAGCGGCCTTTAGCTCATCCAGGCTGGCAAATTTTTTTTCATCTCTGAGTTTGTGCAGAAACGATACGCGTAGTCGTTGCCGATAGAGATCGGAATTGAAATCCAGCAAGTGGACTTCAAGGCTTAGTCGTACACCTTTGACGGTCGGCTTGACACCTACATTGGCAATGCCCTGCTGCACCTGATTTCTTGGCCCGGCTATCGAAACTGCGAATACGCCGCGCAATGGCGGATTTAGTCCGTTGAGCGCGATATTCGCTGTTGGAAATCCAATGGTCCTGCCAAGTTGAGCACCATACTCAACCCGCCCTTCAATAGAATAGTCCCGACCAAGCAATTCTGCAGCCGTTGCCAGATTGCCGTCCTCTATCAGGTTGCGCACCCGGGTACTCGATATGCGTTCTTCGGCAAAACGAAGCGTTTCTGCCTGTTGCAGTGTAAACCCGTACTGGCTGCTTGCCTGTTGTAAGGTCGCGAAAGTACCGCGTCTGTCTTTGCCAAACCGGAAGTCGTCACCAATAAGCAGGTATTTTGTATTGAGTCCATCGATCAGCACCCGCTTAATAAATTCGTCGGCACTGGAATTGGCAAGCGCCTGGTTGAATCGCAGAAGCAGCAACTGATCAAGACCTCGTGATGTCAGTTGTGTGATTTTCTCGCGGCAGCTGGTCAATCGATTGGGGCGTTTATCTTCAGGTAGAAAATACTCAACCGGTAGTGGCTCAAAACTTACCGCGCAGGCACGTAACGACGCTCCGTTTGCCTGATCACAAACAGTTTTGATCAAATGTTGATGGCCGATATGTACACCATCAAAATTGCCGATTGTTACTGCACAACCGCGATGTTGATCGCCAAGGTTGTACAGGCCGCGTATGAGTTCCACTAGATAGAGTTCACTTGTAATGACGGAGACGTCATTGTTTAAAGCAGGTTGCAGCTCGATAACTATCAGACACTGTAGTCACCGGGTCTGAAACCCACTATGAACAGGGTGCCTGCATAAGTCGCTACAGATGCTGCGATTATAGCGCCTAAGCGGGTCGCGCGTTCAATTGCCTGCATTGCCAGCCAGCTATCAACACTCGGGTTTAAAAGCCAGATCACCACAGCCATCGCAACTGTTGCGATGACCACTCGTTTGAACGTTTTGATCTCGGCTGACTGCAGTTGATAGATAGTGTCTTTTTTCAGCTGCTGATAGAGCATCAACGCGTTTTGGTTGGCAGAAACCGCCGTTGCGAGTGCCAGGCCCGTGTGTGCGATAGGCAAAGAAGCGAGCATCATCGCGCCTACAAAAATGATGTTATAGGCCATATTGCTGATCATCGCAATGATGCCAATTCGTACCGGCGTGCGAGTGTTCTGGCGCGCAAAGAAGCCAGGTGCAAAAATTTTCACCAGCATCATACCGGGTAGTGCCAATGCATAGGCCCTAAGCGCCCAGGCAGACATTTGTATGTCCGTCGCGCTGAATTCGCCATAACCGAATAAGGTCGCTATCAGTGGTATCGCCAGCAGCAGTAATCCGATTGCTGCCGGTAGGGCGAGTAAAAGTGCAAGGCGTACCCCCCAGCTCATCGTGCGATCAAAATCGTGTGTTTCCCTGCCAGCGTGAGAGGCAGACAAACGGGGCAGCATTACCGTGCCGATCGCAACTCCGAACACACCAAGCGGAAATTCCACCAGCCGGTCAGCAAAATAAAGCCAGCTCAGGCTCCCTGCGATAAGAAATGATGCAATGATAGTGTCAAGCAGCAAGTTTATTTGACTGACTGATGAACCCAGAATAGCCGGCAGCATTAGTTTTAGAATCTTTTGCACACCGCTGTCTTTCCAACCCCATCTTGGACGCTGTAGTAAGCCAAGCCGATACATTGACGGCAGTTGAAACAATAACTGCGAGAGTCCTGCAGCAAAGACACCCCAGGCGAGTGCTGTTACTGGTATTGCAAAAAACTTTGCACCCCAAAGTGCAGCGGTGATAAGACATAAGTTTAGAAGCACTGGTGTAAATGCTGGCACTGCGAACTTCTGAAAGGTATTCAGTACGCTGCCGCAGTAGGCCACCAGTGATATAAAAAACAGGTAAGGAAAAGTGATTCGTAGTAGTGCGGTAGCTGTGACTGCGCGCTCGCCACCGTTTTCAAAACCGGGGGCAAACAAAGTAATCAGGGCCGGTGCACACACGCTGCCAACGATGCTAAGTATTAAAACTATCCAGCCAAGTGTGCCGCTGACCTGTGCTGCCAGAGCGCGGAGCGCTTCCGGTGAACGTGTTTCCTTGTATTCAGAAAACACTGGCACAAATGACTGGGCAAACGCGCCTTCAGCAAATAATCGGCGAAGGAAGTTCGGGATCTTGAACGCAACCAGAAAAGCATCTGTCAAAGCACCTGCGCCAAATACAATGGCAAACACCTGATCACGAATAAACCCGAGAATGCGCGACAGGAAAGTCATGCTGCTGACAATGCCGCCCGAGCGTAGCAGGTTGAATTTCACGCTTTTCACGTGGCTGGATTCCACGATGCACGCCATGGTGCGGAACCCGGTTTGGCTGTAGATGTCCGCCGTGCCGTAAGCAACTCGGTGTTGTCTGCTGGCTTTGTATTGCGTGCAAGTTTTGCGCGAGAGAAAACACCGGCCAATACATTGCTCGAATGCCTGCCGCATTGGTTGACAACGGACAGAGCACGGACGATACTGTTCGGCTGGATTTCCGATTTCTCTTTCACTTTTCCCAGGAGAACGACTTGGCGAACTCCCCCCAAGCGAAAAAACGTGCTCGTCAGGCAGAAAACAGACGTACCCGCAACGCTGGTATGCGGTCTATGATGCGTACTCATGTGAAGCGTGTTGTGGCGGCTATTGGCAGTGGCGACAAAACGGCTGCATCTGAAGCTTACACCGCAGCGGTTCCTGTGCTGGACAGCATGGCCAGAAAAGGTCTGGTGCACAAGAATAAGGCAGCGCGATACAAAAGCCGTCTGAACGCCCAGATACAAGCACTTTAGATACAAGCACTTTAAAAGTTGCGGTTGCTTTTCAGCAACCCTTTTATCGTCCGGGTTAACTACCCAAACAGTTGGCCGATTACCTGATCGGTCGGCGACTATGCGTTTTCTACTGTTGGCGGGCATTGACCGCCACCATGTTGTCCCGGTTGACCAGTTCCGGTTCATGGGCATAACCCAGGCGCTCACTGATTTTGTCGCTACGGCAACCGATTAATAGTGCTGCTTCTGTGGCGCTGTAGTTTACCAGTCCCCGAGCAATTTCCTGTCCCTGGGCAGAACAGATCGACACCAGTTCACCACGTCGAAATTCGCCCTCAACACCGGTTACCCCGACCGGCAGCAAGCTGCACTCGCCATCATTAAGTCTTTTAAACGCACCACTGTCGACCACTATGGTGCCGCGTGCTTTTAACTGATTGGCAAGCCATAGTTTGTGGGCAACCAGTTTTTTATGAGTGGCTCTAAGCCGGGTGCCAACAGACTCTCCGCGATACAGTCGCAACAGCACATCGGGTTCCCGACCCGAGGCAATGACTGTATGAGTGCCTGATCGGCCAGCTCGTTCTGCTGCCAGAATTTTTGTTTGCATGCCGCCGATAGCCAGCTTGTTAGAGCTGGGCCCTGCGATTTCCAGCAATGCCTCATCACCCGCAGTTGCGTTACTTATAAGCTCTGCGTCAGCGTGTTTATTTGGATCTTTGTTAAACAGACCTTGTTGGTCGGTCAGAATAATCAATTGATCAGCTGAAATTAAATTTGCCACTAAAGCTGCGAGATTATCGTTATCACCCACCTTAATTTCATCAGTGGTTACGGTATCGTTTTCGTTGATGACGGGTAGTACGCCAAGCTTGAGCAAAGTCGCAAGTGTGCTTTTTGCATTCAGATATCTTTTCCGGTTACTTAGATCGTCATGTGTTAATAGAATTTGTGCAGTGTGCCGTCCATGGGTTTGAAGTTCGGATTCATAAGCTTTGACCAGTCCCATCTGCCCGACAGCAGCGGCGGCCTGTAGCTCGTGCAGCGCCGTGGGTCGTTCCTTCCATTGCAGTCTGTGTATGCCTTCTGCAATCGAACCGGATGAAACGAGTACCAGCTCAACACCATCATTCATCAGAATGGCAAACTGCTTTGACCACCGATGAATATTGCCGAGGTGCAAACCGGTATTGTCAGCGGTGATTAGCGCACTGCCAATTTTTACTACCCAGCGTTGAGTTTTTTCCGGTCTGGTTTGCATTGGTGGATGTCTGATGCAGGCTTAAGTTGCTTAGGGTTTACGCTCATCCGGATCCACGAATTCGTGTGAGAAATCGGCGAGCCCATCTTCAAAAAAGGGTTCATCTTCGGAGCTGGCATTATCTTCAACAGGAGTTTCGGGATAAGTCACAGTGCGACTTGACAGTGTCTCTTCTTCCTCCTGTAGCTCTTCCTGTTTCTGCTCGATATAGTGCATGATATCTGCGCAGAGCTTATCCGTACCTCTGCCATCGACAGCTGAAACGCTGTACCAGGGGCCTTGCCAGCTAAGTGCTTTTAGCGTGTGAGTTGTCTTTTCCTGCCATTCATCGTCAGGCATTAAATCGAGTTTGTTAAATACCAGCCACCGTGGCTTGTCCAAAAGCTCTTGATCAAATTTTTCAAGCTCCTGAATTAATGCAACGGCAGCCTCTGCAGGATCATGTTCGTCAAACGGTGCCAGATCAATTACATGCAATAACAAACCGGTACGGGTCAGGTGCCTTAAAAACCGGATACCCAGTCCCTGGCCCTCTGCAGCACCTTCGATTAAGCCTGGTATGTCCGCCATAACAAAGCTTCGGTGTGATTCAATACTGACCACACCCAGGTTTGGATGCAGTGTTGTAAACGGATAATCTGCAACCCGGGGTTTGGCAGCAGAAACTTTGCGAATCAAAGATGATTTACCCGCATTCGGGTAACCGAGTAATCCGACATCCGCCAGTAGCTTAAGCTCCAGCATCAGCTCGCGTCGTTCACCGGGTGTACCATTGGTCGTTTTACGTGGTGCTCTGTTGGTAGCGCTTTTAAATCTGGAATTGCCGAGACCGTGCACACCACCTTTGGCTACCAATAGCTTTTGTCCTGCTTCGACGATATCGCCAATCAGTTCATCCGTGTTGCGATCTGTTGCGACAGTACCGATCGGTACTGGTATTTCTTTATCTTTTCCTGCCCGCCCTGTGCAGTTGGCGCCACCACCGTTGCGACCACGTTCAGCTTCATAGGTACGCGTGTGCCGGAAGTCGACCAGGGTGTTGATGTTGGGGTCACCCACCAGATAGACGCTGCCACCATTGCCGCCATCACCACCATCCGGGCCGCCGCGCGGAACATACTTTTCGCGACGAAAACTTAGAGCTCCATTACCGCCGTCACCGGCAATGACCTTTATTTTCGATTCGTCGACGAATTTCATAATATTCTTTGCACCAATAAAAAACCCCGCAGAGCGGGGTTTTTGTCAGAGCTTTTCGAAAGGCCGGTTAAGAGCCTGCGACCACGCTGACGAATTTGCGGTTTTTCGGACCGCCAGTGTGGAATTTCACCACGCCATCTGATTTGGCAAACAGCGTGTGGTCCTTACCAACACCCACATTAGTGCCGGCGTGCACTTTAGTACCGCGCTGTCGAATCAGGATGTTGCCGGCCAGAACCGCTTCGCCGCCGTACTTTTTTACGCCCAGGCGTTTGGATTCTGAATCGCGACCGTTGCGAGTACTACCACCTGCTTTTTTATGTGCCATGTTTAATAGTCCTGGCGAAAATATCGCCTGCATGAAAACTTTTGCTAGCGTCTCGATGACGATAGACCGATAATTTGATTGTGGCCAGAAAGTCGGGAACCGAATTCGAAAATCGGTATCAATAAAAACGACTTTCAAGTCACCAGCGTCCAAGAAAGCTTGGTGCGCTATTGCTTCAAAATGCCGAAGGCTACCGGTTTGTGCCGGACGCGCTTCTTCAAACCGCAGAAAAGCCTTTAATAATAGTCCGCCCTACACAATGAGTCAATTAGAAGCGCCTGTCAGCGTGGCAAACCTGCCACAAAAACCTGATCGTGATTCCGACAATCACGTCGATGAACTGATCGCTGATGTGATGGCAACTGTCAATCATCAGATCCAGCGTGCATTGCAGTCCGATGTCGTGCTGATCAACCAGATGGGTCACTACATTATTGGTGCCGGTGGCAAACGATTGCGGCCGAAACTGGTGCTGTTGTCAGCTCTCGCGCAGGGTTATCAGGGCAATCACCACACCAATATTGCTGCGGTTATCGAGTTCATTCATACCGCAACCTTGCTTCATGATGATGTTGTCGACTCATCAAGCATGCGCCGAGGGCGTGAAACTGCGAATACTGTGTGGGGTAATGAAGCAGCTGTTCTGGTCGGTGATTTTTTGTACTCCCGTTCTTTTGAAATGATGGTTGAAGTCGGGCAGATGCGGGTTATGGAAATTCTGTCTTCAGCGACCAACACTATTGCAGCTGGAGAAGTCATGCAGTTGATGAACATTGGTGAACCGGATATCGGCGTCGAGCGTTACATGGAAGTGATCAGTGCCAAGACAGGTAAGTTGTTTGAGGCAGCAACGCAGCTAGGTGCTGTGCTGGCTTGCGCGAGCACTGATGTTGAGCAGGCGATAGCACGATATGGTGCGCGTCTGGGTTTGGCCTTTCAGTTGATAGACGACGCATTGGACTACACAGCTAAGAGTGATGAGCTGGGTAAAAATGCGGGCGATGATCTGGCGGAAGGTAAGCCGACGTTACCTTTGATTTATGCGTTGCAGTCTTCAGATAATGCGGACGCTCAGGCAATTCGTAAAGCTTTGCTTCGGGCTCAGGATAAAGGCCAGTTATCAGATAACGAGGTGCGGCCGGTTGTCGAGCTGGTTTGCCAGTCCGGTGCAATTGAGCGCACTGTCGAACTAGCACAGCAGCAGGTGGAGTTGGCGGTGCGGGACCTCGATTGTTTGCCAGCTGGTGTCTACAAAGATGCTCTGGTAGCTGTTGCAGAGGCTTCGGTTAAAAGGCGTTTTTGAAACAACCGCACAATCTTTGGTTTACCGGCTAACGGATTCTTTGGGCTGGCAATCGTCCAGTTATTCTAAACATTCTTGCCGCTAGTATGAGTAACAGTACTTGCAGGCTCATTGCGCCTCCCCCGCCGCTGTTACTGTCACCACCTGATGCGCTATTACCACCTTGAGTAGTTATTTCACCTTCGGTAACTGCTAACGGTACAGGCTCGCCCTGAATCACAACTTCTGCATGGTTATTGGCTTCGTTTAAGTCAAAAAAACCATCCGGCTCAAGGCGGAATGTAATTGTGCGCACGAGATCTTGTTCGAGCCGAAGCTTTACGGCAAGTTCTTGTGTATCGCCAGCAAACGTTGCTGGAATAGAGCAGACCAGGCGCGTGAGGTCTTCAAGTTCGCACAGTGCAGGTGCTTCAGTGATAGAAGTATTGTTTAGGTCGATGAACAACGTAGCTGACGGAAATGCCCGCGTTGCATCAAGATTGCTGACGTTGATTTGAAGCTGATTAGATTCAAGTTGGGTAACATTTAGATCGATATCGATCTCTGCTGTAACGCAGGTACTTTGTTCAAGACGAGTGTTTATTGAATCAGTGCTGCAGCTGGAGAAGTTGCGTGTAGTGGTCGCACTGATGGCAGAAAACATCAGGTTATCTTCAATTGCATTGCAGGCAGTAGTGTCGTCATGATCCGCACCGAGGTTATGGCCAATTTCATGCGCTGTTAACAGCACTGGAAACAGGAACGGACGCGACATGCTTACATCATGACCATCAATCCGACAGGCAGCACCCTTAAAGGCAAGACCAATTGCCTCATCGTCAGATTGAATTCCGGAAAATAAATGCACCAATCCAAGTTCATCGGGTAACAGCTCTGAATTAATCCGGTACTCACGAAACGAGTCGAGATGATCTTTTAGTGTTGATGGTAGTTCGGAGCCCGTTGAATCTGGTTCAGGTGGTTTTTCGATAGCGAGAAAAGATTCATCAGTAACCAACACGATGACATTAACTTTTAAAGCCAGGCCAAATCTTTCACGATAGAGCCCATCAACTGAATTTATGGTTGCGATGGCATTGCTTAAGCCACGCCCGCCAAGTGCTTCCTGATAAAGTGCATCAATGACGACACCAATTTCCATTACCTGCGTGACATCGCCGATGGTCTGAGTGAGCCTTTCCGCAACCGGGACAGAAATCTGGTCCAGTTCGGTAAGTGCGTTTAGTGTGGTTCTTCTAAGGATATCGTTGGCGGATTCCGGTGGAGGGATCAGCGGAGCAAGCATGGTTCTGTTGGCTGAAAAGCCCTTGAACGTGGAAGTTGGATATGATTCTGATGTGAAGTGTGTGCTGGTGCCATGGGCATTTATTGTCCCGGCGATGTAGTCACCATCAATGACAACCCTGGCCCAGGAGTTCGGCAGGGATTCAACTATTCCAGCATAGGCGATGCCGCTTTGTTGCAAAGGTGTGCCGTCACTGCGAACTATGCGTATATCATTTAGTTGAGGGTTTGGTGAAACCAGCAAATGTTCAACACGAAAACCGATACGCACAGCAATGCGCTTTTCGTAGTTGCCAGTGTAATCGCCTGTATCTGGGCCAGTTTCAGTACCGCTGTTCTGGCCGGATAAACGCTCGACACTCAACAATCCGGCGTTCGAAATGTCTGCTGCCCACAGTATTGGCGTGGCAAACAAAAGTAGTAAAGAGATCAGCGCGGCGCATCCTTTCGCTGCGATATGCTCTGCATTCATGGGACATCCTTACAACGAGTAACCCTCTTGCCCGAGTATCAAACTTCCTTTCAGGTTTGATAAACAGGTGCACCGGCGGCGCCAAGCTAGATTGTATCAATAATATGACAGTTTGGAAGGTTAATAAACATAAAAAAGCCCGCGTGGAACCCCACGCGGGCTTGGTACAGCTTGTTTAGCGTTGTACTGACTGCTAAGAGCTTACTTTGGTTTCACACCAAGCGCATTTACCGTAGCGATATTCAAATATCTATCCACTGGCAGGCCTTTCTGTCTCTGGAAAGAGTTAACCGCGCGCATAGTATCTGCGCCGATAACACCATCGATTTCACCTGGGTTGTGGCCGGCAGACTTAAGTGCCCGTTGTATTGATGTGATGCGATCGCGTGTCATGTTGGTGTCGCAGAGGATTTCTCTCCAGTCCATCATGCCGTCTTTAACCAGCTTGCGCTTGGTCACGGTTGCATATTTCGCTGGGATTTTGATGCGACGTTCTTTTGCAGGTGTGGCTTCTTCGGTTACTGCGATGGTTTTGTAAACTGCAGGAACCGCGACCTTGCGAGTTGTCGGAGGTGTTGCAATAACGCTCTTCTCAATAGTGTCGTAAACCGCCGGCACTTCCTGAATTCTGGTAGTGCCAGGTGTTTTCAGAACGCGCTTTTTAATGGTTTTGAAGGTTGCCGGTACTTCTACCAGGCACATGATCTCACCAGTTGTCTCATCGATCTTTTGGATCGGGCCAGTGCCTTTCCTCCAGGTGGTGTGAGCTGGTTTATCCATAACACGCTCGGTAAGAGTCTCATAGACCGCCTTCACTTCAAGTATCTTTTTAGCCGCAGGCTTGACCAAAACGCGCTCTTTCACGGTTTTGAAAGTTGCTGGCACGGTGACCAGTTTCTCAGTAGCTTCTTTAACCAATACACGCTTTTTAGAAGTGGTGAACTTGGCAGGAATGATTTCTATCCGCTCACTGGCTTCTTCTACAAGAATTCGTTCTGAAGCATTGTCGTACTGAGGCGGTACCCACAGGCGAGTGAAGCACTGACCCGGTTTTGCGCCTGGTGGTAGTAGATCACCTGCGCCGTAGTTTGAATTTGAGCCATTACCGCTCGCCGTACTGCTCTGCGCCAGCAGAGACTCTCGTTTTGCCAGTTCGGCTTCGCGTGCAGCAAGGGCTGCAGCCTGGGATTCTAGTTTGGATTTCTCCGCCATCAAGGCGTCGTCTTCACCACCAAGAACCTTATCTCCAACGCCTGCAACGCCGTCTTTCACCTTATCTGCTGTCGAACAGGCAGACAGTGAAGCAACAACTATCGCCGCTGACGCGAGTGCTCCGATATTTTTAGTAATTTTCATCAGGGTACGTCCCTCCACAGGACAAATTCGCCAGTTAAAGTGGTTCAAGCGCCCAATGCCGTTCTGGCGGGGCTGGGTCGCGTGCATTAAATTGTAAGTTTGAACTGCCCGATCTGTCTTGATTGTTGCTGAAATACAACAATGGCAACTGATTGCTATTCAAAATCGCCAGGTAACGCCAGTTAGAGGCGAAATTACAAGCGAAATATAGAAAGTTAGCCTAAGTCAATGCAAAACAAGCAAATTCGAGCACATCGTGTATTGTTTGCTGGTTTAAATCAAGGCGTAATCAGCCTAAAAATCAATGTTTTACATTAAAATCTGCCAATACTCAGGCGTCAAAACTTGCTACTAATCAAACCAGTAGCTGTTGGAGTTTAGTACCTGAAAGCAGAACTGTCAGATATTCACCACTTTTTAAGGTGCCCAGGTCCCAGTCTCCGATCCGGTACCGAATCAGTCGAAGAGTGGGAAATCCGACAGCCGCTGTCATACGTCTGACCTGTCGGTTGCGGCCTTCGTTAAGCGTAAGAGCAATCCATGTGTCTGGCACGCTTAGGCGTTGTCGCACCGCTGGGTTGCGTGGCCAGAGATCGGGTGCGGTGATTCTCGTTGCTGAAACCGCACTTGCCTGGCCATCTTTAAGAGTAACGCCGTGGCACAGTTGCAGAAGAGCCGCGTCTGTTACTTCACCTTCAACCTGCACCCAGTAATGCTTGTGCCATTTCATTCCGGGGTGTGAGATGCGGTGCTGCAGCGGACCATGATTGGTTAATATCAATAGACCTTCGCTGTCTTTGTCCAGCCTGCCCGCGGGGTAGACGCCTTTTACTGGAACCAGATCGGCAAGTGTTTTGTCATCACCACTGAACTGGCTGACATAGCCAAAAGGTTTATTCAGCAAAACCACAGTGGCATCGGTTAGGGTGCTCTTCTTCGATCTATGAGGATTTGTTCTGCGCTGGCTCGCTGTATTTTTAATACGGCTTATTCGGTTGCCCGCTGTTTTTCTACCCGGTGTTTTTCTAGGAGGTTGTGCCATCGTTGTCGGCGCTTGTCACCAAAGTCCAGTTGCTCAAACACTGCATCCATCGCAGCTTCATCCGGAGTTAGTCGATAGTCTGATAAATTTGTACTCAGACTGTCGTCGCGAATTAGCCCGGTCAGCTGTCTGGACAATTGAATAGTATCAGCATGTGTATCGAGTAGTTCAGCAACACGGCTGGCACCGCGGAATTTCATGGACGGGACTTTATCTAAATTGTCCAAAAGAGCGGTAAGATTGCCCCATTTGATCAACAATCGTGCAGCCGTCGCCGTTCCAACACCCGGAATCCCCGGTATGTTATCCACCTTGTCTCCCGTTAAAGCCAGAGAATCGGCGATCTGATGTGGACGAACACCGAAACGTTTTTCTATTAACCTGGCGTCCATCCAGGTGTCGCGGGCAAAGTCCCACACGGCATCGCCAACACCTACAAACTGGCACAGGTCTTTATCCGCTGACACGATCACCGTATTGGTATTTTGTTGTTGTGCAATTTCCGCCAGCGAACCAATGATGTCGTCGGCTTCAAGCCTGCCGCTGGCCAGAGAGGTAATACCGATGGCTTTTGAGAATGCTTTGCACAGTTTGAACTGGTGTTTGAGGTCGTCCGGGGCAGCACTGCGATTGGCTTTATAGTCTGGATAAATGTCGTTGCGCGCAGAGGTGGCCAGACTTTCGTCATATGCACAGGCAATCAGTTTGGGATTGCGGCGGGAGATTAGCTGATAGAGTGTTTCTATAAATCCGAACGTCGCGTTGGCCGGGCATCCGTTTGCGTCAGTAATACTGGCGGGCATTGAGTGCCAGCCGCGAAAGACATAGATGCTGCTGTCAATTAAGTAGAAAGCGTCTGGGTTGGATTTCGCGGCAATTGACGGCTTCATAAAAAATGCCGGCTATTAGCCGGCATCCTGTGTCTGGGTTCTGAGTAACATCCCAAGGTGTTTAGTAGCGGGGTGTTTAGTAGCGGGGTGTTTAGTAGCTGGGCGCTAAACAGCCTGGGTGTTGTAGCCCCTTACTTCTTTCCGTAACGGCGCTTGAACTTATCCACCTGGCCTGCGGAATCGAGAATCTTCTGCTTGCCTGTGTAGAACGGGTGGCAGGCGGAGCATACTTCGACATTCAGATCCTTGCCGATTGTCGAGCGTGTTTTGAACGAATTACCGCAACTGCATGCAACGGCGATTTCGTCATATTTTGGGTGTGTATCTGCTTTCATGTTTGTGTTCCTTCGCTTTTGAGTCGACCGACCCGGTATCCGTGGTGTCCTCGGACTAGCGGCGGTCGAGCTGGCGATATGGGTTAATTGGTACTGGTCAGCCAGCCAGTGTAGTGGAATATAGGGGCATATTCAATTCACACAAGTTTGTTTGTGGAAATAGCGTGATCGAGAAGCCTACGCGGTAGAACCTCTGCTCCTGCGAACGCGCCCTGACGGTGTGCCGCGGCAATGTTAATGATCGATCATTTTATTACGTATGAATAACTATGCGTCTCAAATGATCGTACCATTTCAAAATAAGGCAAGGGACCCTTGCCATGGCACGTTCTCGCTACGCAGACTCCTACTCGTTTTCCTGCCACACAGAGACAGATTCAATCTGGCTGTCAGCATCAACAATCACGCCGATCATGATCGGAGAGCAGCAGACCTGGCAGTCCTCGACGTAGTGTTGCTCCGGGATCGAACAATCAATCAAGATGCTGATCTGTTCGCCGCAAAAAGGGCACTCTATATTGTGCTCATCCATATTCGATAGCCTTTGGTTGTCACGACAAGAGGATGGCAAAAGCATCCTGACAAGCAATCTCCCTCTTGGAGGTGTTCGTTGCTAGTTAAAAGCCATTGTCGCTCTGGAAGTGTCGATAAAACCATTATTTGTCGGCGCCCCGAACAGCCATTCTCCCTCTGGAGGGTGTCCTCAAAGGTTTTAGTGACTATCACATGACCTTAACCAGTACCGCTTTTGTCATTCTCTTTGGGTGAATCCGGCGTGTAGTTTGCGCCGGAAGAGGGGTGTGTCTGGTTAGATATTCAATAAGACTTCGAGCTTAAATTTTGAATTTATTGCCAAAAGAATCCCTCTCCCAATGCAAACTACGCATTGGACTCTCCCATAGTGAGAGTGACTTGGCTTTGGGTACGTGCATTAAAATATAGTCGAACAGGATTTCAAAAAATGCTTTGGAGACACCCTCTCTCGGAGAATACAAAGCGTTTTTTGCTTTGCAAGAGGGTTAGATACCTAAATTATAATTACCCATGTGAGTACAAACCCTCCCCGGCCGCTACTGCGTCCGACCATCCCAAAGGGAGGGTGTCTCGTATGGTGCATCAATCATTGACTACAAATCATCGACTACAAACCAATGATCGGAATAACGGTACCAGTTAGACCGGTTTTTGAATCACTGTCCTGGTTATCTGGCATGAATCGATGCAGCAGTGTATCCAGATGTCGCGCACCGAGATCCGTCGTTTTGATCTGCTGAAGGTCTCTCTCAATTAAGCCATCTTGCTGTGCCTGATCAATCAGCCGACGTACTGATGCGATAGTTTCACCTGTGCGTCCTTCAAATTCCTGCACACTGAAGCCGTTATTCAATCGCAATGCATTCATCATAAATTCAAGTCTTGCATCCGCCTCAGACACTAGTGTTTCGCCTCTGATTCTGTCCGGACTTGTGGCGGTTTTTAAATAGTCTGCCGGATGACGTGCTTTGCTATGTCGCACTATCGAGTTATAAGCCGGGAAGCTAAGCTTTGAATGTGCGCCTGCGCCTATGCCGAGGTAGTCACCGAATAACCAGTAATTAAGATTGTGTTGGCAGCGCCTGTCATTGCGCGCATAGGCTGATACTTCGTACTGTTCAAACCCTGCCTCCGCGATTTGCGCCTTACCCTGATCCTGAATTTCCTCGAGTGTCGGCTCATCTGGCAGGCGCGGTGGGTTGGCTGCGAATAAAGTATTTGGTTCCAGAGTCAGTTGGTAGTAAGACAAATGTGTTGGATTCAAATTAACAGCCTGTACGACATCTGCTTTGGCCTCATCAACTGTTTGGCCAGGCAAGCCATGCATTAGATCGATATTGTAGTTGTCAAAGCCTGCCTTAAGCGCTGTCTCGCATGCAGCAATGGCTTCTGATGCACCGTGAATTCTGCCGAGTGTCTTTAGGTGCGCATCATTAAAACTTTGAATGCCAATGGACAGCCGGTTGATGCTGTTGTCGCGATATTCCTGAAAGCGCTGTTGTTCGAATGTACCCGGATTTGCTTCCATCGTGATCTCGGCACGCGGTTCGAGCTTGGTTAAAGCGCGTACCTGTCCCATCAAACGGTCTATGCCTTCGCTTGAAATTAAACTGGGTGTGCCACCACCGATAAAAACAGAATCGACTGATCGGCTCCAGATGTCCGGTGCGTGTTGTTCAAGATCTGCGATCAGTGCATCAATGTATTGCGATTCCGGTATTTCTTCTTTTACGGCGTGTGAATTAAAATCGCAGTATGGGCACTTTCTGACGCACCACGGGAAGTGGATATAAAGTGATAGCGGAGGGTATTCGGTGAAGTGTCTCAAAACCGTGGGTATTCAGTTATAGCTTACTTATTGAGAGCTTTTGTTTAAGTTCTTTTAATGCAATAGCGCGATGACTCACGGTACTTTTCTTCGCTTTACCCATGGCGGAGGCAGTCATGCCGACTTCAGGGCAGAAAAACACCGGATCGTAGCCAAAGCCACCCTGATCTTGTGCTGTATGAAGTATTTTGCCATGCCAGATACCGTTAGCAATCACCGGCTCCGGATCTTTTGCATGACGTACAAATACCAGCGAACAAACGAAGTACGCAGCTCTTGCAGCCTCTGGCATTGGTTTTAGCACTTCAAGTAGTTTATCGATATTGTCCTGATCAGTGGGCTTTTCACCAACATTATTATCTGTCATCGCATAGCGCGCGGACCGAATGCCTGGCTCACCATTCAACGCAGGCACGACAAGACCAGAGTCATCGGCCAAAGCACTAAGTTGAGTAGAGAAACTTGCATGCTTTGCCTTTATCAATGCGTTCTCTACGAACGTGCTGGCATCTTCGATGGCTTCCGTTACATTGAATTTGGATTGCGATATCAATTCTATGTTCAGATCGGCAAGTGCACCGGACAGTTCGGTGAGCTTGCCCTGGTTGCCGCTTGCCAGCACGCATCTCATTGTATTGTCGCGAGTGCTATCGGTAGAGTTAGCCATAAGCTAGCTCTTGAGCGAGTTTGATTGCGCTTGAATAATCTCGCCAATGCCTTTGCGTGCCAGTGCTAACATGCTCTGCAGCTCTTCTTCGCGAAATGCATGGCCTTCGGCGGTACCCTGAAGCTCGATATAACCACCGGCTTCATTCATCACCACATTCATGTCTGTTTCTGCGGTGGAATCTTCTGCATAGTCGAGGTCCAGTACCGGTTCACCGTTGTAGATACCGACTGATACAGCTGCCACCTGACCGTGCAAAGGATTCTTCTTTATTTTCTTGTTGCTGATCAATTTATTAATGGCATCGCTCAATGCGACATAGGCACCACTGATAGAGGCGGTGCGAGTACCGCCGTCGGCCTGTATAACATCGCAGTCGATAGTGATGGTTTTTTCACCCAGAGCTTCGAGATCAATAATAGCGCGCAGAGACCGGCCAATCAGTCGCTGGATTTCCATACTGCGGCCCGACTGCTTGCCGGTCGTGACTTCGCGACGCGAGCGGGTGTTGGTCGCTCGCGGCAGCATGCCATATTCTGCAGTGACCCAGCCGCTGCCTTTGCCTTTAAGAAACGGCGGCACGCGATCTTCGATGCTTGCGTTGCACAGTACCTTGGTATTGCCAAAACTGACCAGTACAGAGCCCTCTGCATGGCAAGTGAAGTTTCTTTCAAAGGAGACGGTTCTGAGTTCGTCGATTGCACGCTGGCTGGGGCGCATAGAATTCCTGATTTGTATAGGTGAGAGTTGTAGCAGTACAGATATCGAACTGCACCCTCACATGATACAGTTCTGCAGGTTCAAAGCCGAGATCTCTTGCAGGAAAATCTATGTTAAAGAGCATGACTGCGTTCAGTCGTAAAGAATCCGTTAACGACTGGGGTATGCTGGTGTGGGAGATGCGCTCGGTAAACCACCGGTATCTCGATGTCTCTATCCGCATTGCCGACGAATTGAGACTGATTGAACCACAGGTGCGAGATAAAATTAGCGCCCGCGTCAGCCGTGGCAAGGTAGAGGTATCGCTACGCTTTAAACCATCGCAAAAGGTAAGTAGTCAAATTGCGGTAAATGAATCTCTGGCGACACAGGTAGCAAACTCTGCCAAATCACTGCAGCAAATTATTGGCGATAATCAACCGGTATCTGCCATGGAAGTTTTGCGTTGGCCAGGTGTGGTTGGTCAGGCGGAGGCGGATTTCGGGCCATTGCAGCAACTAGCCATGGAGCTTTTTGATACTGCACTCGAAGATTACATTGAAACGCGCAAGCGCGAAGGTGAAAAAACCGCGCAGATGCTAACCGAGCGATGCACTGCAATTGACGACATCATTGAAAAAGTCAAAGTGCTCAGGCCGCAGGCTATTGAAAGACAAAGAACCAAATTGATATCGCGTATTGAAGAACTCGATGTGGATCATGACACAGGCAGGCTCGAACAGGAGTTGGTCTACATCTCGCAGCGCCTCGATGTAGCAGAGGAGCTTGATCGATTAACTGCACACCTGAGTGAGTTGCGCGATATATTAAAGCGTGATGAACCTGTAGGCAGGCGTCTGGATTTTCTGGTGCAGGAATTTAATCGTGAGGCCAATACGCTGAGCTCGAAATCTGCAGATGCTGATACCACAGCACTTTCTGTTGATTTAAAAGTTTATATCGAACAAATGCGGGAGCAGGTACAGAATATAGAGTAGTAATTTCGCTGGCATCCGTTCTTGACGCTCTGGCTTGGCATCCATGCCGTGTTTCGATACCAGTCCCTGGTGCTACGATCTACTTTTAAAAACACCAAAAGTAGACAAAAGTGTTTTTCGCAACTTCATTGCCCTGCGGGTGCCTTCGGCATTTTTTGAAATCACCCTCCGACAGGTCGCGCCAAACGTACGTCCATGTACACAGCGCTCACGCGCTGTCCCTGGCGCTTTGACCTGTCTCCGGATGATTTCAAAAAACAATTCAGATGCTCGTGAATTGCAACCGCATGAACTGCATTCACTTCGATGTAGACTTGTAGCTCTGACGTAATATTGGCCAGAATAATTAAGTACGAATCACTGGTCAGAGCAAAAGGCCAAAAGAGAAAATCTAAGCCACCCCGGCTGAAGAATACAAAAACCATTGATAGGCAACAAACGCTGACAACAGCAGAAATCCTTCAACGCGATTGATGCGCCCGGCGCGTTTGAAGCCAACGCAAAAGATCACCAGGCAAACGGTAAGCGCGATATGTACTACCGCGTCACGGTTGCGAACCATGATGTCAATATCACCCGGTGCCATTATCGCAACAACGCCGACTACGGCCAGAGCGTTGAAAAGATTAGATCCGACGACGTTGCCGATAGCGAGTCCAAACTCACGACGTAGCAGACAGGCAATGGTTGCTGCAAGTTCCGGCAAACTGGTGCCTACGGCCACAATAGACAAGCCAATCATCAGTTCACTGACATTGGCGGCACGGGCGATCTCGACAGCACCCCAGACCAGCATTCTTGCACTGACTAAAAGTACCAGTAATGCAATGACGGTGATGATCCATGAGGTTTTTATGTTTGTCTTATCGATATTGTCTTCCAATTCGACACCGATACTGTCTTCAGGCTGGCTTTTGCTCTGCCAGACCAGCCAGCCAAGACACAGTAATAGCGTCACAATGGCGGCAATACCATCAATGCGGGATAAATTAAGATCAAGAATCAGCGCGCTTGAAAAAAGTACGACAGCGCATAACAACGGTATTTCTCGACGCAATACTTCACTGGCAACCGGTATAGGTATAAACAAGCTGGCAGCACCGAGTATCAGTGCGATGTTAGCGATGTTTGAACCGATAGCATTACCTATTGCGATATCAGAACTGCCACTGCCAGCCGACATGATTGCAATTAAAATCTCGGGCGCAGAGGTGCCAAAGCTAACTATGGTTAATCCGATTAACAGTGGAGATATGCCGAGGTTTTTGGCTACCGAGCTTGCGCCATCAACAAATTTGTCTGCACTGATAGCGAGTAGAGCGAGGCTGATGACAACAGCGAGTATTGGCAGCAAAAGCATGATGTCTTATCTTTGCGGGTAGTTAAAAAACACTGTAAGAGTGACAACAGTAGTGTAGTCGATGCTTCATGTAGAGTCTGGTAGCACTCTGTCAAATTGCCAGAGAGTCTATTGTACTGGCGCAAACCCGGTTTATATGAAAGTAAGCTTATAGCTCGGTTTATTTATGAAAATGACAGCATCCCGCTCGATCCTTGATTCCACAGTGAATTTTTTCTCTTGCAAATATCAGTAAGCCAAGTAAAAGAAAACATGGAACGCGAGAAGAAAATACCCTGTGAAACCAATGCTCTGCGCGCTATGCTCGCCATTTCACGAATAAACCGGGCTAGAGCTTAGCCGATTAAGCTGCTTCGGAATCCAGCGCTCTGCTGCGAAAGCCAAGGCTGACTGCCAGGCCCGGTCGATTGTCTGACAACATCAGCTCTGCACCATGTATTCTGGCTACGGCTGTCACAAGACTTAAGCCGAGTCCGTTGCCCTGCGACTTGCGCTCGTTTTCAAGTCTGACAAATCGTTTTAGCACCCGGTCACGCTCATGACGCGGAATGCCTGGTCCGTTGTCAGTTACGGTAATAGTGAATTCGTGATCGTTGCCAGATAAATAAATACCCACCAGGCCGCCCACGCGTGTGTATTTGATGGCGTTATCCAGCAGATTGGTGATGGCTTGTGCCAACAAGTGGCGATTGCCATAAAAAATCGGGTTGGCGTTGATGCGTTCAACGAACATCAGGTTGGCATCCTCCGCAACCGCGCCATAGAGCTCTGCAAGTTCGGTGGTAAGGTCTCCCATGTTTACCTGTTCCCACTCGGTTTTATCTATGCCTGCTTCAAGTCGGGCAATAGATAACATCGCATTGAATGTATGAATCATGCCGTCTGCCTGAGAAATAGAATACTCTATGGTGTCCCGGTACTCATCATCGCTGCGATTTTCGAGCAGAGTCACTTCAAGCCGATTGCGTAATCGGGTTAGCGGGCTGCGCAGGTCATGAGCAACGTTATTGGTGACCTGCTGCATGCTTTCCATGAGATCTTCTATACGCGAGAGCATCTGGTTGATCTTGACAGCGATAGTGTCAAACTCATCCCGTCTCTCGGTAACCGGGATGCGTCTTGAGAATGCACCATTCATAATTTCGCCTGCGGTTTGGTTGACACTGGCGATGCGTTTTAACACGCTCATGCTCATCCAAATTCCACCCAGCACGGCAAAAATCAGAGTGATACAGGTTGCACCAACGACCAGTGCAAAGGTGTAGTCGAGCAGCGCCTGCTCGTCACTGATTTCGTGACCGATCGTTAAACGCAGGCCATTCGCAAACTGGGTCTGTGCTACCCGTACTGGCAGAGTCGTGCGCGGGTTATCAGACGGCAGGTCTTTGTCTACCTCACCCATGGTTTTGGTGGCATGGGTGCGCACAGATTTAATTTTGAGCGGCCACTCAGAATCTGTGCTGTCGCCAAGCTCACTGCCATCGCTTTCAACTTTATAAAACCGCCCGTAAGAATCAACTTCGTTGCGCTGCTGAATGGCATCAACCAGTTCATTCAGTGCCCCTGTGTCGTAGAGGTTGACCAGGAAATCTGTTTCCAGGCGCAGTCGGGCATCAATCTGGGATTCGATCTCGTCGTGCAAAGACCAGTAGATGAACCCGAGAGTAAATGCAGAGAACAGGCTGAACAACGCCGCATAAATAATTGTCAGGCGAAAGGCTGTGGTGCTGAACAGCTTAATATTCATGTGCCGATTTTATCGCTGCTGCTGATACAAGGGTGTGTTGCCCTTAACAATAGATCCAAACTTTTGGATCCAGACTACGGATGAGGAGCAGAAACAAATGTAGCCCGCATTGCGGGCTACGTGTTACTAATTACTGGTTATATTTTGGTTGCGATTTGGAAGTGTTATTCCAGTTTGGATCAGCCCTCGACCAGCTTATAGCCTGCGCCACGAACCGTGTGCAGCAGTGGTTGTTCAAAGTCTTTGTCTATTTTGCTGCGCAGACGGCTGATCTGCACATCAATAACATTGGTCTGCGGATCAAAGTGATAATCCCAGACGTTCTCAAGCAGCATGCTGCGGGTAACAACCTGGCCGGCATGTCGCATTAAGTATTCAAGCAATCTGAATTCTCTCGGCTGCAGGTTGATGTTGTTACCAGCGCGAGTCACTTTGTGCTTTAGAAGATCGAGTGTCAGATCTGCAACACGCAAAGTGGTTACCGCATTTTCTGGCTGTGCACGCCGTGACAAGGCCTGCAAACGTGCGTTTAGCTCAGACAGCGAGTACGGCTTGGTGAGGTAGTCATCACCGCCAGCACGCAATCCGGTCACGCGCTCGTCTACATCATCAAGAGCGCTCAAAATAAGCACCGGGGTATTGTCCCCGCTGCGACGCAGGTCTTCGATCATTGAGATACCGTCTTTACGTGGCATCATTCGATCAATCACCATGCAGTCATAGGCATTGGTCTTGGCGTAACTCAAGCCGGATTCACCATCGTCTGCGTGGTCTACAGCGTGGCCGATCTCATTCAGCCCTTTGACGAGATAACCCGCCGCCTCCATATCATCTTCAACTAGTAGTATGCGCATATAAACTCGTACATATTGGTTGCTCGCTGGCATTGTGGCCAGGAACAAAGTGCGGATCGGAGGTATCCAAAAGTGTGATACCCAAACGATTGTATTACTGTAACCGGCAAAGTCGTTTATAGCAGCTAGTTTCAAGCAGCTAGAAGACGTAGCCGGTATAAATGATAATAATCCCCCGGAACTTCCGGCTAAGCCGAAGTCCGTTACTGCCAGGAGTCATCGATGACACGAAGCACGAAAGCACCTTGGAATCCATCGTCATCATCCCACATTGCGAGCCGCTCTGCCAGAATGAAGACGCGGTTTCGTTGTATAAAATTGTCATCGTTGGTGATCGCTGGAATTTTATCTTTTAGTCTTGTTACAAAAACTTATGCCATAGACCTACCGGATTTCGAAGGATTGGTAAGGGAACAGGGCAGAGCAGTTGTGAAAGTGACTGTTTCTGCAACAGCGACACCCGACAGTGACTCTGATAGCTTGCCAAATTTTAATGAAGATGAGTTACCTGAGTTTTTCCAGAGATTCTTTGAAGGCATACCGAATTCCCCGGGAGTGCCTCCTGGGGCAATACCGTCCGCAGGTTTTGGATCGGGCTTTATCTTAAGTGCAGACGGTTATGTGATTACCAATGCTCATGTTGTAAGTAACGCAACGGAAATCAGTGTTGGTCTTCCGGACGGGCGCGAGTTCGATGCGGAGATAGTGGGGTCTGATGATCGTACCGATGTTGCGGTTCTTAAAGTGGCAGCGAGTGGCTTACCGGTTCTCGAGCTGGGTGATTCAAACCAGCTGAAAGTGGGTCAGTGGGTGCTGGCGATCGGGTCACCGTTCGGATTTGAGTACACCGCGACACAAGGCATTGTCTCGGCACTGTCACGAAGTCTGCCGAGTGAGAATTACGTGCCATTCATTCAAACGGATGTTGCTGTGAATCCTGGTAACTCCGGTGGTCCGTTGTTTGATCTTGACGGTAAAGTTGTTGGCGTTAACTCACAGATATTTTCTCGATCTGGTGGCTACATGGGGCTTTCCTTTGCTATTCCGATAAACGTCGTTCGTTCTGTAGCGTCGCAGTTGCAGGATCAAGGCTATGTCAGTCGGGGCTGGCTGGGCGTGGTTATTCAGGATATTAATCGAGCACTGGCTGAGTCGTTTGGACTTGATCGACCGGCAGGGGCATTGATCGCGCAGGTGACTGAGGGCAGTCCTGCTGCTGATGCAGGCTTAATCGTTGGCGATATCGTTGTCGCCTTTAATGGCAGCAGGATTTCGCAGTCCTCTGATCTGCCTCCTCTGGTAAGTAACACCGCTGTTGGGGAAGCGGTGAGTGTTGAACTGATTCGCAACAGGGAACGCATATCTATCGATGTGACGATACGCGAGCTGGTAGAGGAACGCGGTGAATCAGGTGACTCTGACGATAGCGGTGAGCCGGTGCTTGGTATGACTGCATTGCCGCTGAACAAAGAGCAAAAAGAAACCCTGCGAGTGGATAACGGTGTGTTGATCGGTGCTGTTAAGGAAAATAGTCCAGCGGCAATTGCCGGTATTGCAAAAGGAGATGTGCTGGTATCGTTTGATCAGGTATCAGTTGTGTCAGCAACTCAGTTGCGCAAACTGGTGAAAGAAACAGAGAAAGGTCAATCTGTGCCGGTGCTGATTCATCGCAAATCCAAGCCTGTGTTTACAGCGCTCACGATCCCTGGCAATTAGTGGGTGGAAGTTCCTTTTTATACATCGGCTGATCGCAATAAAGAAGCGATCGGTGATGCATTATCAGCTCACCTGGCAAGGGCTGCCAACGTACTTGAGATCGGTAGTGGCAGCGGACAACATGCAATTTATTTGTGTCAGCGTTTTAGTCATTTACAGTGGCAGGTAACAGAACAAGGAGCGAGCCTTGAAGGTTTACGGCTTGCTGTTGGGCTTGCTGTTGATCAGTCGGGATGTGAAAACATACAACCACCATTTGAGTTGGACGTCAGTTCTTATGTTGGTTCTGAAAATGCTTACGCGTTTGTGTACTCAGCCAACACTGCTCACATCATGGGTATTGAAGAGGTTAAGTCGACTTTTAAAATAGTCAATCGTTGTATGGCTGCAGATGGCTTGTATGCACTGTATGGTCCGTTTAAAGAAAACGGTCAACATAATAGCGAAGGTAATGTTGCATTCGATGAAGCTCTGCGATCAGAAGATCCCAAAATGGGTATTCGTGATGTTACAGAACTCAGTGAGATAGCAATGAGTTCTGGCCTGGCATTATTGAAGCAAATAGATATGCCTTCGAACAATAGAATATTGCTCTGGCAAAAGGCCTGAACCCTGGTATTTAAGTGCAATTTTGTCAGTGGCAGACCCGCTTTTTGAATTAGGCGGGTTTTTCGGTTTGCTGAATAACACCGGCTACAGCCGTCTGCCAACTACTTAACAATCGATCACGCTCTTCGGAATCTATAGATGGCGTGAATTCACGATCAATCTTCCAGTTGGCTATCAGATCATCATGGTTTTTGTAGAATCCTGTATGCAGGCCTGCAAGGTAAGCTGCACCGAGTGCTGTTGTCTCAGTTTGAACTGGTCGTTCCACAGGTATGTTCAGAATGTCAGCCAGAAACTGACACAGCCAGTTGTTTTGAACCATGCCGCCGTCTACTCTGACCTTAGTTGGTGTGACACCGTCATCTGCCATTGCCTTGAACAAATCATAAGTTTGGAATGCAACTGACTCGAGTGTTGCACGAACTATCTGTTCAATACCGGTATCTCGCGTTAAACCGAACAACGCACCACGTGCATTCGGGTTCCAGTAGGGTGCGCCTAAACCGGTAAACGCCGGTACCAGATAGACACCCTGATTCGATGGGAGTTTGTCAGCCATTGATTCGGTTTCTTCGGCAGACTGGATAACACCCAGGCCATCACGCAGCCACTGGACTGCAGCGCCTGCAACGAATATAGAACCTTCAATGGCGTAAGTGGTTTCACCATTGAGCCGATAGGCAACCGTGGTCAGCAGCTTGTTATTTGATGGCAAGGCTTCTTTGCCGGTATTGAGTATCACAAAACATCCTGTGCCATAGGTACTCTTTATCATGCCGGGCTCGAGACAAGCCTGACCGAATGTCGCAGCTTGCTGATCCCCAGCAACACCGCCAATGAGAATTTCCTGACCAAACAGTTCGCTATCGATGGTACCGAAGTCAGAGCTGCTGTCTTGTACGGTTGGCAGCATAGATGATGGAATATCGAGTATCGAAAGTAGTTCGTTGTCCCACTCGTTGTTGTGAATATTATAGATAAGTGTGCGTGATGCATTCGTGGCATCAGTGATGTGGCGTTTACCGTTACTGAAACGCCAAAGCAGAAATGAATCCATGGTGCCGAATGCAAGCTCGCCTTTTTCTGCGCTATCTCGAGCGCCTTTAACGTTATCGAGGATCCATTTAATTTTTGTCCCGGAAAAATATGGATCAAGCAAAAGCCCGGTTTTGGCTGTGAAAGTTGGTTCGTATCCAGATTCTTTTAGTACGCTGCAGAAGTCGGCGGTTCTTCTGTCCTGCCAGACAATGGCATTGTGAATCGCCTTACCGGTTTTTCTGTTCCAGACAACGGTAGTTTCCCGTTGGTTGGTAATTCCAGCAGCAACAATGGTATGTCCTGCTTTTACTGCGGCATCGATGGCTTCCTTGCATACATCAAGTGTTGTTTGCCAGATCTCTTCCGGATCATGTTCCACCCACCCGGAATCAGGAAAGTGCTGGGTAAACTCCCGTTGTGCAGTAAAAACAGATGAGCCGTCTTTAGCGAACAGAATGGCTCTTGAGCTTGTAGTGCCCTGATCAATGCTTAGTAAGAGTTGGTTTGACATGCTTCGCACCATTGCTGCCCGGAGTTGGCCCGGAGTTGCCTTGGAGCGGCCGGGCAATCTATTGCCGTGAGGCGACTCGTGAAGGATTTGATCGGTTTACTCTAAATTTTTGTTCATAGCTTGTCACGTTTTAAATCATAAGCCACTGATAATAGTCATCAACAACATCAGCGTTGCCTTAGCGATGCGTCCCGATAGTTCAGAATCAGGTAATTGTTGCCTGTGCAGAGGTGAGGTCAGCTGACGGTGGAGCTTTTTAGAAGCGGCGGTGGACATAATAAGTTAGTGTAAAGTTGATTCTGCAGTGATCAGATTTTAATAAGCTTCTGGCGGGATTCGAAAGCCGCACAATCGAAACCGATCTTTTAGCATCTTATGTGTTGCTCGCAGCGTTTGAATTTGATTTCCATTGACTTTCGTTTTTCTAGTACTGTAGTGTCTACGAGAAATGTTTAGACACTTGGAGGAAAGGCGCTAACACTCAAGTGGCCAACTAGCGGCCAGTCCGTGACGTGAAAAGAGCTTCTTAACTTTGTTGGCATCCAGCACGGTTGCTACTTGACCTGAATGTCCTGTGGTCGATATCCGGTTTTGGTGTGTACGGTTCTACATATGCCCAGTTATTTATATGCCCAGCTACTCATATGCTTGAATTAATCAATGTCGGCAAGCGTGTCGGGCGTGACGATCACATGACCGATGTGTCTCTGCAATTTGAGCGCGGGTCGCTTAACGTGTTACTCGGGCCAACGCTTGCGGGTAAAACGACGCTGATGCGTTTGATGGCCGGCCTCGACAAGCCCACTTCCGGTGATATCAGGATGGACGGGCAAAGTGTGCTTGGGCTGTCGGTACGCAACCGCAATGTGGCCATGGTCTACCAGCAGTTCATCAACGACCCGGGGCTGACTGTCTATGAAAACATCGCTTCCCCTATGCGTATTGCGAAAGTGAATCGTACTGAGCTCGATAAAAAAGTCAGGCAGGCTGCAAGACTTTTAAAGCTTGAGCCCTATTTTGATCGCACGCCATTACAACTGTCTGGTGGGCAGCAGCAGCGTACCGCTATTGCAAGAGCCCTGGTTAAGAGTGCCGAGCTTGTGTTGCTTGACGAGCCACTCGCTAATCTCGACTACAAGTTGCGTGAAGAGTTACGTGTCGAGTTACCTCGCATTTTCGCTGAGACCGGTGCCATCTTGGTCTACGCCACCACAGAGCCGCAGGAGGCGTTGTTACTTGGTGGTCGTACAGCGACTTTACACGAAGGTCGTGTAACTCAGTTTGATGACACGATTGAGATCTACAATCGTCCTGATGATCTGCGTACAGCGCAGACGTTCTCTGATCCACCGTTTAACCTTGCCAGCGTGTCCTTGCAGGCAAAGCAGATAAACTTCAACAACACATCACTCGGGCAGATCACCGACAACGTGAGTGAATTGCCAGATGGAGCTTACACTGCTGCTGTTCGCCCGCACCATCTTTCCCTGCAGCGTACCGATCAACACACCGTAGAGCTTGCAGCCATCGTCGGGACCAGTGAAATAACCGGTTCTGAAACGTTTATACATGTGGACGTGTCCGGTAATAAGTGGGTTGTGTTAACGCATGGTGTACACCGGGTAGAGGCCGGGGAATCCATAGCGATTTTTTTGAATCCAGACAGCCTATATCTTTTCGATGCCGGTGATTCGTTGTTACGGGTGCCGTCATATGTCACGGACGGAAGATAAGCAATGTCTCAAATTAAACTCGATCAGCTTGCTCACTCCTACTACCCCGACCCCGCAACAGCAGAGGATTTTGCGTTAAAGAAAATGGATTACCTGTGGGACGATGGTGGTGCTTACGCGCTACTTGGCCCATCCGGGTGCGGAAAAACAACACTACTAAATATTATCTCCGGTTTGTTAGTGCCGTCTCGTGGCCGTATTCTTTTTGATGGTGAAGATGTCACTGCAAAATCACCGGAGGAACGCAATATCGCACAGGTATTTCAGTTTCCGGTGATCTACGACACGATGACCGTTGCACAAAATCTTGAATTTCCCCTGGCAAACAGAGGTGTTGATCGCAGTGAGATACGTAAACGCGTTGACGAGATGCTCGACACACTTGAGCTTAGTGCTAAAGCCGGTCGCCGGGCGCAGGGTTTAACTGCCGATGAAAAACAGAAAATATCTCTTGGTCGTGGTCTGGTCAGATACGATGTCAATGCGATTTTGTTTGATGAGCCTTTAACGGTTATTGATCCGCACATGAAGTGGCAATTGCGAACCAAGCTAAAAGAACTTCACCAACGCTTCTCACATACCATGATCTATGTGACGCACGATCAGACAGAAGCGCTGACGTTTGCTGACAAAGTTGTGGTGATGTATGAAGGTGAGGTAGTACAGATAGGTACCCCGGAAGAACTTTTTGAACGTCCGGATCATACCTTTGTTGGATACTTTATCGGTTCACCGGGAATGAATATTCTGCCGTGTGTGGTGAATGGCAATAATGCAGTGGTTGCAGGTCATTCGATTCCACTCGACACAGTTTATCAGCCACCCCGTGGTGCACGCGTCGAGCTGGGAGTCCGACCCGAGTTTGTGCGATTTGCCCACGCTGCTGAAAATGGTGTGCCTGTATCGATTGAGTCTATAGATAATGTTGGCCGCCACCGAATTGCTAAAGTGCGCTTGGCTGGAAATCCAATGAACGTGATTGTGCCGGAGGGCGAGATGCTCTCGTCCACTGATCATCAGATTGTGTTTGATGCACAGCGATGCGGTATCTATGTCAATGATCATCGGCTGGATGCTGCATTTGCCGGTCAGGGTAAACGCTATGACTACTAAGACAGTCAATCAGAAAGCGTGGTTTCTGGTGTTGCCAGTACTGTTGATCGTTGCATTGAATGCGATCATTCCATTAATGACAGTGGTTAACTACTCAGTACAGGACACTTTTAGTCCGGGTGTGTTCTTTTTTGAAGGCACCAAGTGGTACAAGGAAGTCTTGTCATCACCTCGCTTTCATGGTGCGTTAGGCAGACAATTTTTGTTTACGGCAATTATTTTGGCGATTGAAATTCCGCTGGGCGTCCTGGTTGCTCTTGCGATGCCGCGTAAAGGCCCTTGGGTTTCAGTCTGTCTGGTGCTGATGGCGCTACCGTTATTGATTCCGTGGAATGTTGTGGGTGCTATGTGGAACATATTCGCACTGCCGGATATTGGCTTGCTCGGGTATGGATTAAACTGGCTTGGCTTTGACTATAACTATACGCAGCAACCGGTTTCGGCGTGGATGACCGTAGTGCTGATGGACGTTTGGCACTGGACTTCGCTTGTCGTTCTACTCGCCTATGCCGGATTGTCTTCAATACCGGATGCCTATTACCAGGCAGCCAAAATTGATGGTGCGAGTGCGTTTGCTGTTTTTCGTTACATACAGCTGCCGAAAATGAAACGTGTTCTGATAATCGCGTTGTTATTGCGATTTATGGATTCGTTCATGGTGTATACAGAGCCGTTCGTATTAACCGGTGGTGGTCCGGGTAATTCTACTACTTTCCTGTCTATCGATTTAGTCAAAGCTGCGATCGGGGAGTTTAATCTCGGTATCGCCGCTGCGATGAGTATCCTGTACTTCCTGATGACACTACTGGTGTGCTGGGTGTTCTACACGGCCATGATGCGGGGAGAAGACTCGTGAAAGGCGCGAAGATCGCGGTAGTTTTTGTTTACATCCTGTTTTTGATGTTGCCGATTTACTGGCTCCTTAATATGAGCTTCAAAACCACTAACGAGATTTTGGGTGGCTTCAGCTGGTATCCGCAGGAATTTACACTCGACAGCTACAAGACGATTTTTACCGACCCTACCTGGTACGGCGGTTATATCAATTCACTGAGTTATGTACTGATGAACACAGTGATATCTGTCTCATTGGCACTGCCTGCCGCCTATGCGTTTTCACGCTACCGATTTCTGGGGGACAAACATTTATTTTTCTGGCTGCTATCAAACCGTATGGCGCCACCGGCGGTATTTGTACTGCCTTTTGTCGAGCTTTATTCAGCGCTTAAACTTTTCGATACGCCATTGGCAGTAGCGCTTGCGCACTGTTTGTTTAATGTGCCGCTTGCTGTGTGGATTCTGGAAGGGTTTATGTCGGGTGTGCCGCGTGAGGTAGATGAAACCGCGTATATAGACGGCTATTCTTTTCCGCGTTTTTTTATAAAGATATTTATGCCACTGATCGCAGCCGGCATTGGAGTGACTGCTTTTTTCTGCTTTATGTTTAGTTGGGTGGAAATGTTGCTGGCGAAAAACCTGACGTCGGTTGCGGCCAAACCCATTGTCGCGGTGATGACTCGAACCGCATCAACTGCAGGATATGAGCTCGGCTTGTTAGCTGCGGCGGGCGCGTTGACACTGATTCCCGGCGTCATCGTGATCTGGTTTGTGCGTAAGCACATTGCCAAGGGCTTTGCTCTTGGTAGGGTATAAGGCCAGTGGATATGGGAGAGGATATGAAGGAGTCATTATCATGAAGCCGGAGTTAATGTCATGAAACCCCTGGCGTGGATGGCGTGGACCTGGCACACAGGCGCATTTTTTATTTTTATTGCGGTGTGCCTGATCACCATGTTTGTCTGGGAAATGCTTAAGCCGGGCGGAAGCCCGAGAGTTGGTATTCTCGGGCTGGATACCACTCGTGGGGATCGGTTGTTTATTTCGTTGCTCGGCAGTGCCTATATTCACGTGGCATGGCTTGGATTGACTGACATTCACCTCTGGTGGGGATCTGTGGTTGCTGTTTTATTTGCACTTGCCGTATTCCGGTGGGTGTAGGAAAGTATCCGTGCGTTGCACGGTTTTTTTAATCGCATCATCGTAATGCTTGTTACGGTGATATTGATCTGCGATCGATACAAGCACAATAGGAGAGGAAAGCTCTAATGAAACGACAATTGTTAGCAACCTTTGTAGCTGCTGCACTCACTGCCTCGACGGGGCAAGTGTTTGCAGATGTAGCAGCTGCCGAAAAATGGGTTAATGATGAATTTCAACCGGCAGCTATCAGTAAAGAAGAGCAGATGGCTGAAATGGAATGGTTTATCAAGGCCGCTGAGCCTTTTAAAGGGTTGGAAGTCAACGTGCTTTCAGAAGGTATTCCAACGCATACCTATGAATCTGAAACACTGACCAAAGCCTTTGAAGAAATAACAGGCATTAAAGTGAATCACCAGATTCTCGGTGAGGGTGAAGTAGTGCAGGCAGTTCAGACGCAAATGCAAACTGGCCGTAATCTTTACGATGCCTATGTTAATGACTCTGATCTTATCGGTACGCATTCACGTTTACAGCTGGCAGTTAACCTGACTGACTGGATGGCAGGTGAAGGTGCTGACGTTACTTTGCCAACACTTGATCTTGAAGATTTTATGGGTACGCAGTTTACTACTGGCCCGGATGGCGATCTTTATCAACTCCCTGATCAACAGTTCGCAAACCTGTACTGGTTCCGTAAAGACTGGTTTGATCGTGAAGATCTGCAGACTGCGTTTCAGGAAAAGTATGGCTACCCGCTCGGCGTGCCGGTCAACTGGTCTGCCTATGAAGATATCGCAGAGTTTTTCTCTAACGATGTGAAGAATATTGACGGTGTCGATATCTATGGTCACATGGATTACGGCAAACGCGCCCCGGACCTTGGCTGGCGAATGACAGATGCTTGGTTGTCTATGGCAGGTGCCGGTAGCCCGGGTGAGCCAAACGGTATTCCGATTGATGAGTGGGGTATCCGAATGGAAGCGGGTACTTGTAATCCTGTAGGCGCATCTGTGACTCGCGGTGGTGCTGCCAACGGACCAGCTGCCGTCTATGCGATTCGTAAATGGGATGAATGGCTGCGTGGTTATGCGCCGCCGGGTGCTGCGAGTTATGACTTTTATCAGTCATTGCCTGCACTCAGCCAGGGTAACGTGGCTCAGCAGATATTCTGGTACACCGCGTTTACAGCATCTATGGTTGCGCCAAAATCAGAAGGCAACAACACGGTTGATGATGAGGGCAATCCGCTCTGGCGTATGGCGCCATCTCCGCATGGTCCCTACTGGGAAGAAGGTCAAAAGGTCGGTTATCAGGACGTTGGTTCGTGGACTATTCTCAAGTCAACACCAACAGATCGTGCCAAGGCTGCCTGGCTTTACGCGCAATTTGCTGTGTCAAAAACAGTGGACGTGAAGAAGAGTCATGTCGGTCTGACGTTTATTCGGGACTCCTCTGTGAATCATGAGTCGTTCACAGAAAGAGCATCCAAACTGGGTGGACTGGTAGAATTCTACCGTTCGCCTGATCGGGTTCGCTGGTCACCTACAGGTATTAACGTGCCGGACTATCCAAAGCTTGCACAGATCTGGTGGCAGCAAATTGGTGATGTAAACTCGGGTGCGTTTACGCCTCAGCAGGCAATGGATCGATTGGCTGACGAAATGGACCTGGTAATGTCCCGAATGCAGGCGGCTGATGAAGGCGCTGAAGTATACGGTGGTTGTGGTCCGCGTCTTAATGAGCCAAAAGATGCGTCAGAGTGGATTGGCAAGGGTGGTGCAAAAGCCAAGCTCGACAATGAAAAGCCACAAGGCGAAACTATTGCTTATGACGAGCTGATTAAACAGTGGGCTCAGTAAGTAGTAGGCGCAGTAGGATAATGCGTAAAGGCTTGGACTTTGCTTTTCTAAGCCCGTAGTACGTTTTACGGGCCACCACCTGGTGGCCCGTAATCCGCATCAATACATCTAAGCACCACAATCTAGGAGCTTGTCCGAGAATGACGGTCGTATCGAGAAAGTGAGATTTTGAGTCAGATATTTCGATCGATTGAGGCGAATAGTCATTCATATTTAACGATATCGATCGCAATAGCTGGCCAAAAGATCGCTTTCGCAGTAGATCATTCATTCTCGG
>CALIHW010000126.1 GCA_938020525.1 uncultured Granulosicoccaceae bacterium
CATCCTTTTCATTGGATATGTAAATCCAGTGTGCGCTTGCTGTATGAGTGCTAAATAAAAACGTTGCGGCAAGCGCTAAGGGGTAACAGGTTTTCATGTTCAGTTCATTTCCTCACAGGCGGACTCCGGCTGATCGAGTCCGAGTGTGTCCAGTTCTGTCTTATGATGTAAGAAACCTTCTATCGGAGCAAGGGCGACGACAGACTGCGGGTGTATTAGCGGGATAGGCTGGCGTAACTGGCCATTCCAGGTGCGGAATGTCATCTTCGCGCCCTTGAAACCCGCCAGAGTGAATTTCTCTGACAGCAGGTATTCTCTGATTGCGTCTGCCTCTGTACTTTTTATACGGGTAACTGATTCACCAATGCTGCGTACTGCGGCCCAGGTTGCATAGTCGATACTGGTCATGGGCCGCTGCGCCAGTTCTTCAAAACGTGACTGCAACTGTGCAGCACCCCATTGTTCAACTACTCGATGCCATGCGACGGGTTCCAGCCCTGCCGTGCCTGCAACCGGGCGCGGCAGCCAGGCGTTGTACAAAACGTACTGTCCAAAGTCATCGTCTTCATCGGCCACGACGACAACATCATATTTTCTGGCCTGAGTGAATTTTGGAATCTCTGCTGATGCATTGCGACGCATGTCTGCATCATCAATCCACTGCTTTTCATGGTCTATGGAGATGCGATATTTTTTAGCGGAGGTTCTGATTGAGTCGGCGAATAAGGTATCAACATTGCGATTGCCCTGTAATAGATAAAGAGACTCCCACTTTCTTTTGTTGAAGAACTGCATTAATGCATCGGTCAACATGGCACGTGATGGCAGAGTATGCAGCATGTTAGAGCGGCAGCTGCTGTCACGTAATGCAGTAGCAGCACTGCCTGCGTTAAAGAAGAGGTCGTCCCTTGCAACTGCCAGGTCGACTATTTGTAATAGCTTATCGGTCGCAACATTGGTGACTACCAGATTGGCGCCGTTCAGTGCTTCTGCAGCAACTGCGACAACATCTTCCTCAATGGGGACTATGATCTTTTCAAGTACATGGTTTTGCTTCAGGAATTTGCCGGTAGTGTTGTTGTCTGCAATACCTAGCAGTGCACCTTGTTCGCCTTCGTCTTCCGGGTGAATGACAAGATTGGAGAGTACTGGTGGTCTCTCACGCTGCTGTTCGAGATAAATCACTTTCACGTCGAGCGATTGCGCATGCAGAGTCAAGCTGCATAGCAGTATGGTGACAGTACTTAACCACTGCGAAAATTTGATAACAGGCTTCATTGGGTCAGTATGTTATTTTATGGTGATCTCTAGAGTTTGAGACTCTCTGCCGGGTACTCCGAACTTGTAAGTGCCAGGTTTAATTGCCAGAAAGCTAATCTCAACAGTGCCCGCTTCATCGAACTCGATACTATCGACACCGAGAGGGCGGATTTCTATGCCTTCGATAACAATTTCGTCTATCCAGATGGCGCGCAGAAAATCAGCGCCTGCAAGGGCCAGTTCCTGGCTGCCGTCGGAGGTGATTTCCCACTCGTAGTATTTGCCTGACTGCAGCGTCAGATTGTCTACATCCAGTAGCGGCATGCCTGAAGAAAGGGTTGCCTCGGGCAGATCTTCTGAATTTTTATTCGACAGCACGCCTGCCGCCCCAAAGCCATTGTCATTACCGGCCAGAGCGCTGAAGGAAAGTGCTGTGCTTGTGACGATTGCAAGCGTGGTTAGCAGACTAATTGAATTTTTCATGATTGTGTTCTTGAGCGGAGATTTTGTGTTTACGGTATCAGTGATTCATTTTGAAGTCATCCGTTTGCTTGTCCAAATACTACAGCTCTGCAAGTCCATGAGGTTCAGGTTTTTGTTGGAATCTGTTTTTTTGTTCTGCCTGAAGTGCGAGCTGTTGCTTTAGCTGCTTTAACAGGTCGTCTGTCGACAGGTTCTTGCGGTGCGCATTGGATCGATTGAATAGTGTACTTTCCAGTTGTTTAATCAGTGGTTTTTCAGCACCTTGCAACAACTGCTTTGAATCACTTGATTGTAGTGATTTATATAGTGCTTGAGATCCATCGCGTCGTGCAACACGATTTAATTCTCGAAAGTGGCTTTGTAAACGCAGGTGTTGGCGCGATGTTCGGATAGCAGATGGCAGCAAAAAGCAAAGCACCGCAACAGATGCGATCAACGCTGCTGCATAACTAAGCAGTCGGATCATGCCAGTTGACTGAAATTGATGCCTTAATCGATTTATACCGCTCTCTTCCAGTGCCAGCTTGCTCAATAAGTCTGCACGGTCTGGCAGGCCGACGTTAATTCTGCGTGCGGGAATGATAGCTTCCCGGCTTGTCTGTGTGGTTGTGTCCCACCACGGGATGTGCACTGTATCGAGAAATACCGGTATCGGGCTTTGTGCATTAACGCGATAAGTAAACTCGGCTTTTGAATGTACGCCGCTCTTGGTCAGTGTTTCCTCTCTTGATGAATTGATCAGCGTTTGTTTCAATGCGCGACTCTCGGGTACCGAAGGTGTCGGGATCTGTCCGGCAAGTACATTTGTCGCTTGTATTGTTATAGTTCTCTCAAGTTCATCGCCTGCTCTCAGTTCTGTTGGCGGTGATGACCAAGACTCGGTCAGCACGATAGAGTCTGCAGGTAACCACCAGGCACTTGAGTCGCCTGGCGCAGGTTTAATATCTACTCTTAACGATGAAGATTTTCGCGAGAAGGAGGCTCTCTCGATATTGGACTTTGCCAGTGTGCCGCGCCAACTGACAGGATCGATCTCTATTGATCCGGATTGTCGCGGGTAAACAAGATACTGCCAGACGGTCCGAAACCACTTTTTATCGTCATCGGTATGGGTACGACGGTTTTCAATTAAGGTGCGTTTTGAAAAACCATTAAGGTCTGGCAGTTCAACAGACTCTGAATTGATCGGGTATCGATGCAGTAGCTCGATGGATAGTAGCAATTGCTGATTGACGAAAATAGTTTCTGGTGCCAGCGATATATTAATTTTTGCATCATCACTTTCCGGTGTCCAGTCTGGTCGTGTGGCATCGAGTATCTTGATATGTACTGTATTGGAGATAGTCTCTCCTGCTGTCAGTGGCCCGATAACCAGCACGCCAGTGCGCTTCGGTAAAAGAGTCATTCGCCGAATTGTTATCTTCTGCACTTTTCCATTGACGACGAAGATCCGGTCGCCGGTAGTTTCGCGCAGAATTTCTGCATTTTGTTCAATTAGCGAAAAATCTATTGGATCGACCAAGCCGGTAGATTCAATATCAAGGACAATAACATCACCAGAGAAGACTTCGCTGCTGTCGAGCTCCATTTTGATATAGGCATTATCAGCAGCGGATACGGCATTGCACAGAAAAAGTAAGTACAGCATCAATGAACAAGACAAAGCTTTCATTACCACGGGCTGCCTCCCTGCGGTGCAGTTTCTCCAGCGGCTTTTCTTCTTTCAAGCTCCAGTTCTATTTTTCGACGCAGGTATTTTTCTGCATTGTGATTGATTTGATTTAGCCACTGTTCATTGGCTTGTTCTGACTCCAGTGTGGCACGCTTGCTTGCCGCCTGTGCATCACTGACAGATTCTTTGCCTTCGGCGCCGGTTGACGGATTGTTTTCACTTTGCGGTTCAGACTCGGTTCCTTTGGTGCTGCCACCTTCGGGTGAGTCATCATCTTCAAGAGTTTTGTCACTACCGGCTTCGCCGCTGTCACCTGCAGCACTTGCCTCTGGTGTCGGTCCCCGGTTGTCGGTGTCGCCTTCACGATCATCGTTTTTTTCTTTCTTTTGATCTGGCTTATCCTTGCCATCTTCGGAATTACCACCCTCTTGTTCATCACCGTCACTCTCGACACGGTCAATCTCTTCGCCTTGTCTTTGCAATGCCGATTGTCCGCGCTGATCTTCATCAAGGCTTAATAATTTGCGCATGATGTCTGCGTTTATCTGGGCGTCGGTAAAGTCTGCTTGTCTGCTTAGCGACATTTGATACGCTTCAAGTGCGAGTTCGTAGTAACCCATTTTGACGTACGTATTGCCAAGGTTATGCATAGACTTGTAGTCATCAGCGCGAACAAATGCTTCAGCCGCGCGCCACCATTGGCTGGACTTATATAATGCGATGCCTTTCCATGCGGGGTCTGTGTAAATTTCTGCAGCTTCAGCGTATCTTTCCTGTTCAAACAGCCGTTGTGCTATTAGATTGTCATCGGCAGTTGCCTTGCAAGCAGCCGTAAGCATTAAAAATAACAGAGCTATCCGCATCAGCGTAACTGCCGGTAAAACAGATACAGCATTAATGGTAGCGCAAGTAATAACAGCCAGTGAGACTGGTTTTTCCAGTGGAGGCTGGTTAAGCCTGCACTTGTCAGAAACTCACGATTAGAAATTCGGGAGTCAAGATCAAGTGTTGCCAGACTCACCTGGCCGAGCCCGTCGGCAAGCAGTAACTCACCGCCGCCACTTGCAGCCAGTGTGTTTGCTGATTTTAAGTCGAATGGTGCGGCTGAATCAGAATCATCCGTACCGAATAGTATGACATCCGTTCGGTGACCAAGGCTTGTAAGGCGCGCAATGGCAGCGTCCGAGCGATTGTTGAATCCGCCAGTATCAGATAATAAGAACAGTCTAGCGTTAACCAGGTTACTTCCTTCAATGGCCGACCATGCCAGAGATAGTGCACGGGTAAGATTGGATCCTTCGATCGGTACAACGCCGTGGTTAAGCAATGAGATACTTTGCCTGAAGGTGACATGGTCAAAAGAGGGTGGTGTGACTATAAAAGCATCACCTGAGAAGATAATCAGACTAATAGAGTTAGCGTTTGCATTGTCAGCCAGTGCCAGTGCAGTGTTGCGCATCGCAGATAATCGACTCGGGGTGATATCGTTTAGTGTCATCGATCTTGAAACATCGGCAAGTACAATCCAGCCTTGTGAATGTCGAAATGTCTCGGCATCATCGGATTCCAGTGCAGGGCTGCTCAAGGCTGCACAGGTAAGTGCTGCAACTAACAACGCCGGATGTCTTTTACGATGTGACTCTGTTTTGCCCCTGAGATAATCAAGTACCGGTATCGGTATTACCAGCCACCAGTCATCGCCTGTGTTGCTACGCAACAAAAAGTACGCAATCAGTAACGTAAGCGCAGGTACCAGCCACCATGGATGCAAGAAGATCATTGTCTTTGCACTCGGTGCGAGCTAAGACTGTTCCTGTTAACGCGATTCCAAACAGGTACGGGCTGATTAATAAGCCACCACAGACAGAGACTGATCAGTGCAATCAGTATAAAGATGTTTCGCAGATCGCGTCTTATGACCAGGGGTGGTGCTGCAGCTTCGGCACTCTGAAGTGAATCGATTTCTGCATAGATTGCCTTGAGTTCTGCGGTGGTCTGGGCACGGAAGAAGCGACCGTCGGATACCTGTGCGATAGATTGCAGTGTCGCTTCATCAAGATCTGCAGCGGCAGATTGATACTGTTGTTCCGCATTGGCCGAGGCATCACTGCCGAGTCCAATGGTATGCACAGTTATGCCGAGCGTTTTAGCCAGGTTTGTGGCATCTTCCGGCTCGGCGCTGCCGGCGTTATTGGTGCCATCTGATAACAGCACGATTGCCTTGTCGGTTGCAGGATCACCGCGCAGGCTTTTAATTGCCAGGCCCATGGCGTCGCCAATCGCTGTGGTTCTACCCGCCATACCGATACCGCTGCTTTGTAAAATGCTATCAACTGAGTCGAGATCATAAGTCAGAGGGGATGCGATGAAAGCCTCTGTCCCGAATAACACCAGTGCGATACGATCACCTTGTCTGGCACGAATAAACTGACCGGCTATATGTTTGACCACGGTCAGTCGGTCGACCTGTTCATCATCAAGTGTAAAATCGCGCCGCTCCATACTGGTGGAAAGATCGATTAGCACCGCAAGTGCACGGCCACTAACGGGTTGTGCGATGCCGGCGCTGTTTTTATACGGTTGTGCGATTGCCGTTATTATTGCGGCCCAGCATATCGACAGTAACAACCATTGATAGTGTCTGTTGCCTGTGGTTTGATTTTGGTTGACTGTGTCAAGCGCTACAGTAACTGACGGTGGGAGATCAATTGCATCCTGGGTTGTACGCCGAGCTCGACTAACTCTTTGACCCCAAATCAACAGCAGCGGCAATGGCAGCAGCAGAAAGATCCATGGCCAATGAACCCCCGTCATTGTCGCCACCGATGGCGTTTGATGAGTTTTTTAAGTTCGCGATAGTTATTGGTGGTCAGTGTTGTGCGTGGTTTGTATAAGCGCTCGCCAAAGACCTGGCCATCTCCACTGGTAAAGTAGTTGGTGTTAAAGAAGTTGTCGAGATACTGTAACCATGGTTGTCCGTTGAGATGCTTTGTAGTGATATTACTTTTTTCAGTTAGCGTTGCTCGCTTTAGTAGTGAAGCTGTCTGGTGCAGTGCATCCGCAGGTGCTTGTTGTTGTAGTTTACTCAGTGTTGATAGTGCATGATGATGCCAGCTATTTTTCTGTCGGTAATATCGAATGATAAAAAACAGCAGCGCGAAACCGCAGACAATAATCGACAATGCCACAGGCCACAGATCCGGTGCAGCCGGTGGTGGTGGCAGATGGATTCCTTTGAGTCCGGCAAGTAATTCTGTTGTATCCGATGTCTCCACAGTGACTTAAATCCAGCGGTTCTGTTGAATTGAAAACAGAAAGTCTGTCGGCCTTGTGGATGTTGGCAGCGTTATGGCTTCGATGCCCGTATTAAGTAAAAACTCGTGGCGACCGGCGGTTTGTTGTTTTAGCAGTGAGTCGAGCTCATATCTTGTGTGTTGATTGAGTCTGATGTTGCTGGGTGTTCGGCCTGTTGCCGATATTTTATTTGAATGATACCGGTAAAAACCGATCGGCGGTGCTGATAGTTCCAGTTCGTCGAGTAGTAGAACTGCATAGGTGCGGCCGCGGGCGGCAGCAGACAACAGTAAATTTTCGCAGTTATGATCTTCGGGAGTATCAAAGCCCGAGAATACAATGTAGCAACCGCCACTGCGCTTGTTGGCACTAATGAGTTCGAGTGCATCTGATAGATGGGGTTCCGGCACCCCGGATCTATTAGCTGTTGCAGTACTTTTTTTATATGCTCTAACTATTAACTCTAAAGATTGCAAAACACCTTTGCTGCCAGTCACGGGCCGACAAGCGCTGACACCTTTGGCATCTATAACAATTGCTGCACATCGATCACCTGTATGCTCTGCCTGCCACAATGTAGCGGCGGCATACCTTGCAGCAGCGTTTGATCTTAGGCAATGGCTGCCGTTGAACATCACTGGTCTCAGATCAACGAGTACAGTGGTAGTCTGCTCTTTTTCCTGCTTGTATAAACGTGTGTAGGGTTCGTTGCTGCGTGCAGTGACATTCCAGTCTATGTGTCTGACATCATCACCCGGTGTATATTGACGCAGATCGACAAACTCCATGCCCTGACCGCGTTTGATACCGGTGCGTTGTCCTGGGTAGTCGTTGCCGTAAGCCTGCGCATCGGAGCGGGATTTTATAATGCTATAGCGGGTATCGATTAGTGATTGCAGAGATAAAGATACAGGGGTCGGACTTGCAGTTGCCTCTGTTTTCATTGCTATACGACAGCCGTGTGTTCCAGAATACGATGCACCACTTGCCTGGCAGTGATGCCACGTGCCTGGGCATGGTAGTTCAATATAATGCGTCCGCTTAAGATATCCGGTGCAAGTACTTGAATGTCTTCCGGGGTGATGTGATCTCGATCATTAAGCCATGCGCGAGCCTGTGCTGCACGGGCCAGGAATATCGAACCACGCGGGCTGGCTGCATGTTCTACAGCACGAGCCTCGTCACCGGCATTGCCGTATCCGCGTGTGGCTGTTACCAGTCTGACGATATAATCTTTTACCGCGTCACTGATAAAGACGGTGCTGGCAGTTTGACCTGCTGCCTGTATATCATCTGCATTCAGTACCGCATGGATAGTTGTCACTGGGTTATTGCCGGATACGATTTGTGACTCACTCAAAACAATATCGAGTATTTGATGTTCAAGTTCCGGAGTCGGCATGGCAACATCAACAAAAAACATAAAGCGATCAAGCTGCGCTTCCGGTAACGGGTAAGTGCCTTCGTGCTCAATCGGGTTTTGTGTTGCTACCACCATAAAAGGTGACTGCAACAGGTAGGTTTTACCTGCTGCAGTTATCTGCTTTTCACCCATGGCTTCAAGCAATGCGCTTTGCACCTTGGGTGGTGCGCGGTTGATTTCATCAAACAGGATAATATTGTTAAACAACGGCCCTGCGACAAAATTAAATGTGCCGGTGTGTTGTTGATAGATGTTGGTTCCGGTTAGATCTGCAGGCAGAAGATCCGGTGTTGCCTGTACTCGTGCAAAAGCGGCGTCAAGCAATTGGGCAAACTGATTCACTGTACGAGTCTTTGCAAGGCCCGGCGAGCCTTCTATTAAGACGTGGCCGCCAGTGATGATTGCAACCAACAGTCGCTCTATCAGCTTTTGATGTCCCGCGAGGCTTTGATTTAGTTCATCCCGTACTGTTGTGAACTTTGCTTTCGTATTCGTTGCTTTTGAATGGGCTGCCTCTGAACGGGCTGAATGATTTGGCAGAGGCGGCGGTGTTTCCTGAGCTGTCATTAGTATTGCCTCAGCGGCTTATTCTGTTTCACCGAGAAAGTTTACCGGCTCTGCTACAACAAGTGGGTGGCCTTCTTCTAACCAGCCGTCAGTGCCCGCAGGGTACCAGAAAACAGTTTCGTAGCCCCATAGAAATGCGCGCCTTGCGGCATTCCAGCTCTGCCAGCAATCAGCTGTGCAATAAAAGAGTATAGGTATCGACTTATCATCGTTTGTCAGTAGTAAAAGATTGCGCTCGAAGTAGTCGATGTGTTCCTGTTCAATGTAGCCGCGACCAACTTCTGGTAACCATGTTGCGTTTACTATTGTATGGTGGACTTCGTTGGTAAGCCAGGTGCCGTCCAGCGGGTCTGCACCCAGACCGCGCGGTGGAAAAACATCAATGAAGATAACTTTGCCAGATTTGTGCAGCTCGACGGCGCGCTCCGTGTTGATCACTTCGGTGCCGGGGTTGGTGTCTGGTACCGGACGACGGTAGTGATCCATGCGAAAACCGGTTGTCTCATCGACACCGTCTGGCAATGCACTATTTGCATCGGAAGGTGCAAAGCCAATCTGCTCTGCAATGGTTTCGTCTGATGCGGCGGTAGTGGCGCTGAACATATTGCACAGCAACAGACTGCCAAATATCGCGCTTCGTGTGATCCGGTGTGACGGAATTTGCCTGAGAGAGAATATGATTTTCTTTACCTGCTGCGCTTTTACGCGATAGGATAAACCAAATTTCCGAGGAAAAATCATGCTATCTCCTATAGTCGGTACGATGTCTCTTTTTAAACAGTCCCGGGTCAAACAGTCCCGGGCTGTTTATGCGCTAATTGCTCTCATAGCACTTTTTTCCGGCACGACACTCGCGGCGGATACACCGGTAAAAGTCGGTGTGCTGAAGTTCGGTACCGTTAACTGGGAGCTCAAGTCGATGAAGCATGGCGGCTTCGACAAGGCGAACGGAGTCGATGTAGAGATTGTGCCTTACGCAAGTGGTGATGCAACGCGTATCGCACTGCAGGGCGGTGAGGTGGATGTCATTGTCGCTGACTGGCTTTGGGTGTCGCGTCAGCGAGCGTCTGGTCAGTCGCTTGCTTTTGTCCCTTACTCTTCGTCTGTCGGTGCGATTATGGTTGCCGCAGACAGTGGCATAGAGTCACTGGAAGATCTTAAGGGTAAGAAGATTGGTGTCGCCGGTGGGCCGCTTGATAAGAGCTGGTTGTTATTGCAAGGCATGGCAAGGCAGGAACATGACTTTGACCTGAATGGAGAAAATGAAATTGCGTTTGGCGCACCTCCATTGCTTGCAGAAAAAACCAGACAGGGTGAGCTCGATGCAATGTTGAATTTCTGGCATTACAGTGCGCGTCTTGAAGCAGATGGGTTTAAAAGACTGGTTAGTGCAGAGGAAGCCGCTGCAGCACTTGGTGCCAACGGTCCGATATCTGCCATCGGTTATGTGTTTTCTGATGAGTGGGCTGCAAACAACCCGGATGCAGCTAAAGGCTTTATCCAGGCATCCCGTGATACCAAACAACTACTGAAAGAGTCTGATGAAGAGTGGGCGAGACTTGGCAGCAGTGGTGCAATAAAAGATGAGGGTATAGCGCTAACAACGTTGCGTGATCGTTTTCGTGAGGGCATCCCCAGTCGACCATTTGCTGATGAAGTGGCGGATGCCGGCAGCTTATATAAAGTACTGGGTGAGCTTGGCGGGCCAAAGCTTATTGGTGACTCACCCATGATGGTAGATGGCACTTACTGGCCTGTGTTTGAAAGTATGCAGTAGTTCGCTCATTGAGTAACCGTTTGCCGGTCTGGTTACTGTCAGTAGCCGCTCTGCTGTTGATATGGTTGGTGAGTGCGTGGCTTGCGCAAAGCCGGGCACTGCCAACACCGATGGCCGTTGGCAGTGCGATTGTCACTGAATTTCAATCAGGTGATCTTGTTCGCCACATGCTGGCGACCCTCGGGCGTGTGGTTGCGGCATTTATTGTAGCGATGGCTATCGGTGCAGCTATTGGTATAGCTCTGGGTCGAAATCAAAAGCTTAATAATTTGTTTGATCCGTGGGTCATTCTTTTTCTGAACATTCCTGCGCTGGTCATTATTGTACTGAGCTATATCTGGTTTGGTTTGAATGAGGTGGCGGCCATTGGTGCGGTTGCATTAAATAAAATACCGAATGTTATTGTCACTGTCAGGGAGGGTGCCAAGTCTCTCGAACCCCAGTTTGCCGAGATGGCACGGGTATTCCGGTTTTCGCGCTGGCAGACTCTGAGACATGTGGTGCTGCCGCAACTGCAACCGTACTTTGCCGCTGCTACCCGATCTGGTGTTTCTCTTATCTGGAAGATCGTGCTAGTGGTTGAGTTGCTTGGTCGATCAAATGGTGTCGGCTTTCAGATCCATCTGCACTTTCAGTTATTTGATGTTGCGACCATTCTTGCCTACACACTGGTGTTTGTTGCAGTGATGTTGCTGGTTGAGTACCTGCTACTGCAACCGCTTGAAAAACATGCCAGACGATGGCGGGTTAATCATGCTTGATGTTCATATACGTTCAAAGCAGTTCAGTTCAAGCGAAGGGGCAGAACTCAGTGTGTTAAAACATCTGGGGTTTTCCTGCGCTGACAGATCTTTTACCTGCATAGTCGGGCCGTCCGGTTGCGGCAAGACCACGACTTTGCGCTGCATTCTTGGCCTGGACACTGAATACGACGGCAATATTGCCTTTAACAATTCAATGCACAGTGAAGCTTGTGAAAGTAAAGTTGCTGCGGTCTTTCAGGAGCCAAGATTACTGCCGTGGCGTACGGTAGAACAGAATGTCAGGCTTGCGTTGAATCATGTTGATAACAAGATGCTTGATGGATTGTTTGCCGAGCTGGGATTGTCAGAGCATCGAGAGTTCTATCCTGGGGAGCTGTCACTTGGGCTTGCAAGACGTGTAAGTCTGGCCAGAGCATTTGCGGTTGATCCGACGGTGTTGATTCTGGATGAACCGTTTGTATCCCTTGACGACGATACAGCTGCAAGACTGCGCAGGTTGTTGATCAAAGTGTGGTCGGCGCGTGCCTGTACCGCATTGATGGTAACGCACAATTTAACAGAGGCAATAGAACTCGCAGACCGGATACTGTTTTTTTCTACCAGCCCGTCGCGGGTGGAGCACGAATACGATATCCCGGTGCCGCGTGACGAGCGCGATGAAGCTGTAATTCAATCCATTCGTGCCGAAGTTCAGGCTTTTGTTGCCTCCGGCAGGACGAGTGAGGGTTGATGTACAGTTACTGGAAAGCATTACAAATATAGATTAACGTAGACGTGTTTACTTATAAGGTTGGATTTTGATGAATTTCGCAAGATATTCTAAGAAGATTCGTTCAGGGCTTACCCGTTCCGGATCAGTGTTTGCAGCAGCTGCGGCTTTGACGATGGTAGCTGTTGTCAGTGTGGTTCATGGTCACGGTGATGTCACACCACAGGCGGTTGATACAGAAGGGCTTGATCCGTTAGGTGAAGAATTTGAGTTGGAGAATCCCTATCGCCTGAAAGGTGGTGAGCAATATGAGCTGGCAATAAAAATCGGTGCATCTGGCTACAATCAGAATTGCGCACGTTGCCATGGCCTTGAAGCTATTTCCGGTGGCATTGCACCTGATCTGAGATTACTCGAAGACGGCGAGTTTGGAGATGAGTGGTATATGGAACGTGTTCGTAAAGGCTATAGCCAAAACGGTGCTTACAAAATGCCGCCGTTTCAGGACTTGATTAGTCAGGAAGCTATGTGGGCAATTCGTTCATATATTGAAAGCCAACCAAAAGAATAAAGTATGAAGCTTGATGCAAGGATTTTTATCGCAGGCTTGCTGGTGCTTGCCAGTACTGTGCATTATGGTTTGGTACAGGCGCGCCCGATAGACGAAGTTACAGACAGTGGCTATATAACAATCTTTGTCTATCAGGATTATGCGCCCTATTCGTTTGAAGACGAAAGCGGCGAGCTTAAAGGTATCGATGTAGACATAGCAAAACACTTCGCAGAGAGTCTGGGCGTTGAGCTTCGATTTCTTGTCAGAGGTGCGGATGAAAATGTCGATGACGATCTGCGCGTCAATTTATGGAAGGGTGATTTAATTCATCGTAAAGTGGCTGATGTCATGATGCATGTGCCCTACGACCGTGAGCTTGACACCCGCAATGAATTTATCGTGTTGATGTCACCGTACTTTCTTGAAGAAATGGCAGTGGTCACCGATACCGCTGTGTTGCCGAAGCTTGAAACCTTTGGCCGATTTATGAATAAGCCGATCGCGGTTGAAGTGGATACTGCCGGAGATTTCTTTTTGTCCAACGCATTTCGTGGTGCATTGCACCAGTCAATCCGGCGTGGCAGAACTTTTGACGAGGTAATTGATCTGTATAAAAATGGCGATGTGCCTGCAGCGATGGGTTCAAAAGCTCAGACACAATGGATAGCTAATCAGTCTCCAGACGTTGAATCGAAGATTTTCCAGCCACCGATGCCGGGTATCGTGCGCAAAAGCTGGCCGGTGGGGATTGGCATTAAACATGACAGCCGTGATCTTGGTTATGCGTTGACTGATGTTGCCTTTGGGCTGATTCAATCCGGTGAGATGGAGGCGATAGCGCAAAAATACGGCGTAAGCTTTACCGCGCCGGAATACTAATAGCCAGCCTGTTTGCCGGTTATTGTTTGGGTTGACACCCGTAACTGGTGATCCATAGTAGTAGGTAGTTGATAATCACAGTATTCGTGGTATTCGTGGTATTCGTGGTGAAGGGGAACGGGAACTGACAATGTTGAAAACAATACAGCAAGTAATAGGTCTTGGCATTTGTTCGGCGATATATCTGGGGTTGGCAGTTGACGCCTATGCACTGGACGCCGAACTGCCCGAAGATCCATTGAATTCTGTGATGTGGGAGAACATGGCCAGCCGATTTTTCCCCGGTGAAGTAGTGATCGATCAGCGCGTTATTGTGCAGGGGCCGCTTGATGCAGAAAATCAAATGCAGGTGCCGATCACAGTTGATGCTACACAACTTGATGACGTCAAGCAGATTGTTGCGGTCGCAGACCTTAACCCGATACCACATATTCTTACCTTGCACCCGACCAGAGCGCAGGCGTTTATAGGTTTTCGTGTAAAGCTTGAGCAGGCGACACCGATTCGGGTAGGTGTGCAAACTGGTGATGGTGTCTGGCATGTGAACGGTGTAACTGTTAATGCCGCAGGCGGAGGTTGTACCGCGCCGGCGCTCGCACACGGTCTTAACGACTGGTACAAAACACTGGGGCAGGCCAGGGCAATTACACGCCGCGAGTCAGAAGAGCTGGCACGTTTGTCTGTAAGGTTGCAACACCCCATGGATACCGGCCTGGCACCCGGCATTCCGGTATTTTATATGAACCAGATAGAAGTGAAATCACCAGCCGGTGATGTGTTGGCCAATATCGAGATGTTTGAGCCAATCAGTGAAAACCCGACTCTCACACTTAAACCTCTGGTTTCAGACAACGTAGATGAGCTGCTCGTATATGCACGCGATACCGAAGCCAATGAATTCAACTACTCTCTGCCTGTGCCTGCAATTACAGATAACTGATTAGTTACGTATCCAATGACATCATCACTTCTTGAAGGATGTTCACGGCGGCAGGTATTGCAACTGTTGGCCGGCTCTGCCGCCTGTGCGTGTTGCGGGTCTGTTCACGCAAACAAGCTGGCTTATGATCTTGCAGCAACTGAAATAGCATCAGGTACCTGGGCGGTTCATGGCAGTACTGAGCACTTCACGCTTGAAAACGGTGGCAATATTGTCAACGTGGCTTTTATAGAAGTACCGGATGGTGTAGTAGTGGTGGACACTGGCCCTTCTCGTCGCTATGGCGAAGCGTTATTACAGTTAATTGAAAAGACGGTACCCGGTAAGCCGGTATTGCGCGTCTATAACACCCATCATCATCCTGATCATTTTTTAGGTAATCAGGTTTTTAAAGAAAATATCGTCGCAGCGCCGCAACAGATAATCGATAACATCCTCAGTGAGGGCGACGGCTTTGCAGACAATATGTACCGGCTGGTGGGTGACTGGATGAGAGGCACTGCTTCAATAGCACCGACCGTCGCACTGCAAGACAGCACGGAAGAAGTCGGTGGCAGAAAATTTTCACTGTTTTATTTAAGTGGCCATACGAGCTCTGATCTGGTGATTCGTGACGATGAAACCGGTGTCGTGTTTTCCGGCGATCTTGCGTTTTACAACCGTGCGCCAACCACACCCCATGCTGACATCAATATCTGGCAGGAATCACTGCAGAGCATCGCCGTACTTGACCGCGAGTTGATTCTGCCCGGGCATGGCCTTCAGGACAACACCGGTGAATCACTAGAGCAAACCTCGGATTATCTAAACTGGTTACATACATCAATGCAGGATGCAACAGGCCTTGGACTGACGATGAATGAGGCGATGGAATTGCCGCTGCCTGCGCGGTTTCGCTCCCTTGATGTGGTTGAGACGGAATATAAGCGGTCTGTAGTGCATATGTATCTGGCACTGGAAGATGAACTAATGCCGTTGCTCGAACCGAAGTAGTTTCTCGGTAACAGGGTACCGCTTGATTGGGTCCGGAGCCCTGTCGTTTACGAATTGCCTCCCCTTTTTGGCATCGCTTGCAAAATGCGGTAGGATTTGAAGCACGGTTTGTAACTTTAACACGTCGAATCGCCTACCCAGGGGGAACCACCATTGAATAAAACACATAAAATTCTAGCGGTTGCGAGTGCAATTGCGTTTGCAACAGGGCTATCAAGTCAGGCACATGCAGATGTCGGTGTAGCCGATATTGTCGGTGATCAGGCCACCACCCAGGATATCGTTTCCTACGGGCTCGGGCCGCGCGGTCAGCGCTACAGTCCGCTGTCCATCATCAACAAAGACAATATCAAGAACCTGTTTCCGGTTTGGTCGTTTTCTTTTGGTGGTGAAAAACAACGCGGTCAGGAATCACAACCGTTGATCAAAGACGGTGTTATGTACGTTACTGGTTCTTACAGTCGTATGTGGGCCATTGATATCGCCTCAGGTGAAGAGCTATGGCAATACGATGCACGGCTACCTGAAGGTATTTTGCCTTGCTGTGACGTTGTAAACCGTGGTGCTGCAATTCTTGGCGACAAGGTTTTCTTCGGCACACTGGATGCGAAAATTGTCGCGCTGGATAAAGACACAGGTAAAGTAGTCTGGCGTAAGACAATCGCAGACTTCGAAGCAGGTTACTCGTATACAGCTGCTCCTTTGATTGTACCGACTGATGCACATGGCCCATTGATTCTTACCGGTAACTCCGGTGGTGAATTCGGTGTTGTCGGTGAAGTGCAGGCACGTAACCCTGAAACCGGTGATCTGGTCTGGACGCGTCCGGTGATTGAAGGTCACATGGGGACACTGAATGGTGAAGAGACCACCATGACCGGTGAAACGAATGAAAGCTGGCCCGGTGATATGTGGAAGAACGGTGGTGGTGCACCATGGTTAGGCGGCACTTATGACCCTGAATCCAAGCTTGCATACTTTGGCACCGGTAACCCTGCACCATGGAACTCGTATCTGCGTCCGGGAGACAACAAGTGGACATCTTCACGTGTTGCCATTAATCCTGAAAACGGTGAAATCGAATGGGGCTTCCAGACCACGCCACATGATGGTTGGGATTACGATGGTGTAAACGAGTTTGTCACCTTCGATATGGAGAAAGACGGCAAGACAATCCAGGCTGGTGCAACAGCAGATCGTAATGGCTTTTTCTACATCCTTGATCGCAACAATGGTGACTTTATCTCTGCAACACCGTTTGTAAAGAACATCACCTGGGCTAAAGGCATCGATGAGAACGGCCGCCCTATTTGGGATCCGGAAAATCGTCCGGGTGACCCTGCAGAATCTGCTGATGGCAAGAAAGGTAAATCAATCTTTGCAGTGCCAAGCTTCCTCGGTGGTAAGAACTGGATGCCGATGGCTTACTCGCAAGACAGCAAGCTTTTCTACATTCCGTCAAACGAGTGGGGTATGGACATCTGGAACGAGCCAGTGACTTATAAAAAAGGTGCTGCCTATCTTGGTGCAGGCTTTACCATCAAGCCAATCTTTGATGACTACATCGGTTCATTAAAAGCGGTTGATCCAACCTCTGGTGAAATCAAATGGGAGTATAAAAATAAAGCTCCACTTTGGGGTGGCGTACTGACTACTGGTGGCGGCTTGGTATTTACCGGTACACCGGAAGGCTTCCTGAAAGCATTTGATGAAGAGACAGGTGAAGAGCTCTGGAAATTCCAGACTGGCACCGGCATCGTATCTTCACCAATCACCTGGGAGCAGGATGGTGAGCAGTACATAACCATCGTTACAGGGTGGGGCGGTGCTGTTCCTCTATGGGGTGGCGAAGTGGCAAAGTTTGTCAGTTATCTAAATCAGGGTGGTTCAGTCTGGACCTTTAAAATCCCTGAGCAGTTAGCCTCCAAGTAAGTACCTGCATAAGCGCCCGGTTCTGAACCGGGCGTTTTCATTTCTGGCTGACGTAAGTTTGTATGTTGGGCCTCCCAGAAAGAAAACGGGTAAGAAAGAAAACGGGTAAGAAAGAAAACTGCTTAAGAAAAGAAAATTGGTAAGAAAGACAAGCTAGTAAAAAACAACAACTAGAAACAAAGGTATAGACAAAATGCAGAAGTCCCTGAATATAGATCCGTCGAAGTGCACGGGTTGTCTGCAGTGTGAAATGGCGTGTTCGCTGGAGAACGAAGGCGTGTTTAACACGGCGAAATCCAGAATCAAAGTATTTACCTTTCATGAAGAAGGTA
>CALIHW010000127.1 GCA_938020525.1 uncultured Granulosicoccaceae bacterium
GTAGCGAGAAAGTGAGATTTTGAGTCAGATATTTCGATCGATTGAGGCGAATAGTCATTCATATTTAACGATATCGATCGCAATAGCTGGCCAAAAGATCGCTTTCGCAGTAGATCATTCATTCTCGGACAAGCTCCTAGATAGTCAACCCATAAACACCAGAACTGGAGCAGCAATACATGCTAAAGAAACTTTTACAGGCTCTCAAAGGCAGTGGTTCAAAAACAAGCGGCGGCGCTCCGGCAGTTGCTGCGGACCCGATAACCTACAAAGATGTCACAATTACCCCGACACCATTGCCAGAGGGCGGTCAGTTCAAGACAGCTGGAACTATAAGTCAGATTATTGATGGTGTAGAAAAGAAAACTGAATTTATCCGCGCAGACAATCATAGCAGTGCGGATGCCGCTATTGAGCATTCGATCAACAAAGCCAAACAGATTGTTGATGAACGAGGTACCTCGTTGTTCAGCAGTGAACGCTGTTAGCAGTGTGTTGCATGCTTTAACAAGCGCCTGGCAGCAATCCAGACGCTAGCTCTTTTGCCAACGCCAGACTTTAATAGGCGGCACACTAAGCCACTCCCACTCAACGGATTTTTGCTCTTCAGTAAAATAAGTATTTAGCTCACTGACTCGCGGGTTTACCTGATACGCGACAAACCGCCCACCCGAGTTCAAAACACCATGGATTCGACCAATCAAAGTTGAACCGACTGATCTGTCCATTGTTGAGAAGGGAATACCGGATATGACAACATCCGGCTTATTTATCCTGTACAGCTTGAGGATAGATTCAATGTCACAAGCATCACCATGGTGAGCAATGAAACGTGGATCATTGATTTCTTTTACCAGATTATAGAGGCGCTCATTTAGCTCAATACATAGTAAGCGAGCATCAGCTTCCATGCTATCAAGCAAGGCCTGAGTTGTACCACCGTTACCTGGCCCCAACTCAACGATAACTTTTGCACCAGTAGTTTTCGCGTTCCTTATAATTCTGCGCTTTAAAAAACCTGAACTCGGTATTATCGAGCCGAGCTGCAGCGGGTGCTTTATAAACTCAGAAACAAACAACAAAACACCGCTTCTTTTACTCACTAAATATTCTCAGCCGATTTAGTTATGGATTATCAACCGGTAACAGACAGAGCTACGGAAAACCAACTCTACCTCAGGTTTTTCTGTTTTTTGCCGATAACACCTTTTGGCGCGCTATCTTACCAAAATCAACTGGCTCAATCGCCAAAAAATATAAATACAAACGCCAGCTCTCGCAGGCTTTATCAAGCCTGACTTTGTCCAAATGGGCTTTATCAGGAGTTATCATGGCTATCGGGAACAAAAACTACACGAAAATCACTGGTGCTTTTGCCGCGTTGCTGATGGTGACTAGCAGCCTCCATTCTTCTGAAGCTCAAAATGGCAGGCTCAGGTTGCTGGAGCAAACCGGCATCACCTCACAGATCAACTCACTGACAGAACTGATCGATGAGTCGAGCCAAACGCATGCTACCCGGTGCCAGTCCAGACCTGCCTCCAAAATCATCACCGGTTTTAATGCAGAATCAGTCCTTCACGATCTATTATCTGCATTCAATCTGAATCACACACAATCGCTTGAGCCAATAGAGCGCTGGTACAAATCCCCATTGGCCAAAAAAATACAGAGCACTGAAAAAGAAACCATAGATAACTCTTTGCTTACTGACTTTCTAAAATCAGAAAAATATAAACACCCGCATAGACAACACCTGATCAGTAAGATTGTCGACAACATTCAAGCACCAAGATTTATCGCAATACTTGGTACAGAGGTCGAATACGCTGGAATAGTACATAGCGGGTGCATCGAATCCGGCAAAACAACCGAGAAATTTAATCGCGAGCAGATAACTGCAGATATCACTCGCAAAGACAAAGACCTGATCGCAATGTTGGTGCGTGGAGAGATCATCGCTGAAACCGCTTATCTATACAGAAATTTTAATAATGAAGAATTAGAGCGCTATGAAGCCTTTACTTCGTCAAAGACCGGAAGTCAGTTTTACGCAAGCCTTATCGATGCCTTGCAAACGAGCTTCAAGCTCGCTGGTGACAGACTCACCAAAAGTGCTGTTTCAGATCTGCATGGTTCACTGGATTTCTAAACAGACCACTATTTATTAACTAACCAACAGCAAGAATCCCAGGTTATACCAGGCATGCATAACAATTGAAGGTACCACAGCCTCGTATCTGTCTCTCAGATAACCGAAAATTAGCGATGGAAAAAATATCAATGCCGCCCACATTGGCGGTTGATTAAACAGATGGAATGATGCGAATAAAAAACTTGTAACAAGATTGGCGTTCGTTATGTTTAATAGCAAACTTTTCCGGAAAAAAGATTTTTCCAGCAACCTGGATTGAATAAAACCTCTAAACGCAAGCTCTTCAATGACCGGGTATAAAACCACTCCAGTCAAAAATACTTTTAACGCAATACCATCCGGCACGGGCCTGCCAGTCAACCACCAAAGTCCAAGCCAGACAATCGGGCCAAGTAACACTGCAACCCAGAAGTGCCAGTCTGTAATCACCCGTCGAATAAGAGAATTCAATGCCTTGCCTCTACCTGGCTTCTACCCGGCCTTTGCTTTGGCCAAGGTGATATTTTTTCTTCATATGGCCATACGCGTTACGTTGCCTCGGCAATCCATTTTGCAATGTCGCGTGCATAGTAGGTCATTATGGCATCAGAGCCAGCACGTTTAAGGCTGGTAATACTCTCCATCACCACCTGCCGTTCATTGAGCCAACCATTATTTGATGCAGCTTTAAGCATCGCATACTCACCACTTACCTGATATGCACACACAGGCACACCAAATTCGCTCTTCACACGAGTAATCACATCAAGATAGGGCAACCCGGGCTTTACCATCACCATGTCAGCACCTTCCTGCAGATCAAGCGCGACTTCACGTAATGCTTCATCACTATTAGCAGGGTCCATCTGATAGCTGTACTTATTCCCTCCTGCAAGCGTAGCGGTCGCACCAACAGCATCCCGAAACGGCCCATAAAATGACGATGCATACTTAGCTGCATAGGATAATATTTTTGTATTAACGTAACCCTTTGATTCAAGTGCAGCTCGAATGGCACCGACACGCCCGTCCATCATATCCGATGGACCAAGTATATCTGCGCCAGCCTCAGCGTGAGACATAGCCTGAGCTACCAGCACCTCAACAGTCTCATCATTTACAACGTAACCATTCACATCTATCAAACCATCCTGACCATGAATGGTAAAGGGATCGAGCGCAACATCTGTCATCACACCGAGCTCCGGAAACTCTTTTTTAACCGCACGAATCGCACGCTGCGCTAAACCTTCAGGATCATAGGCCTGCTCGGCTTTCTCTGTCTTTACATCATCGGGGGTGACCGGAAAAATAGTGATACACGGAATGTTTGCTTTGACCAGTGCCTCTGCGTCACGTAGTAGCAGATCTATTGTCACCCGGCTAACACCCGGCATACTCGGTACAGGATGACTTTCTCCAGTGCCCTCTATAACAAACACCGGGTAAATCAGATCATTGGGTGTTACAACGTTTTCACGCATTAAGCGACGACTGAAATCATCACTGCGCATACGGCGCAGCCTTGTGGCAGGGAATGCACCACCGGAAGCCCAACCAGAGAGGTTACCGTTAGATATTTTTTTGTCAGCCAAGCAATTACTCCATCATTAACCACAGATTGTTTATACTTACTAGATTGCCCTATTCTCGATGATTTGTCGATCAGCATCACCCTGTAATCATCCGGCAACAGCCTACGAAAAAATCAGACATTGCTTTAAATTGGATCTTTTTTGTCACAACAAAAACTGATTCAGCACAAAAATGAAGATAAATCCTGCAGCAAAAAGAATGAGTAACAAGTATGAACAATAAATTTGCTGTATTCGGCAACCCGATCAAACAAAGTTTGTCACCCCCGATACACCAGCATTTTGCCAGACAACTCAATCTGGACATTAGTTATGACCGAAGACTCTCCAATGAAAAACGATTTGCGGCTGATGTTGATGAATTTTTTTTACAAGGTGGTACCGGCTGCAATGTCACCGCACCTTTTAAAGAAATCGCCTATACGCTTTGTGAGGAACTCACAGAAAGCGCGTCACGCGCGCAATCTGTCAATACACTTTATAAAAATAGTTCGAGCAAACTTTGCGGTCACAATACTGACGGTGTTGGCTTACTAAAAGACCTGACTGGTAATATCGGTTTAAATCTTAACAACGCAAACATCATTATACTGGGCGCTGGTGGCGCTACACGCGGCATACTGCAACCGTTGATTGAACAAAATCCGTCTTCACTTACAATTATCAACCGCACGCTTGCAAGAGCAACAACACTCGCTGAGGAATTTGCGGATCTTTTCGATATTACGACTTCAGGCACAGTCAACATTCCAGCAGATACCCCACGACCTGATCTACTCTTAAATGCGACATCTGCCAGCCTGGAAGCAAAGTTACCAATTTCAGACACATCGATTATTACACCTGATACTTGCTGTTACGATTTGTCTTACGCTCCGGAGCCGACAAGCTTTTTGAAGTTATGTGAAAAGGCCGGCAGCAGATCAAACCATGATGGTCGCGGCATGCTGGTAGAGCAGGCGGCTCAGGCATTCACGACGTGGACATCACTAGCAGTTGAGACACGCGAACTAATCGAAGGCTTTGCAGAGTTGCAGTCTAACTAATAGGTCACTTCAACTGTTCTTGAACAACCATTTCACAGCAATATCAAGGTAAAGCAAGGCAAGATAAGGCAAAAAGTGTCGTCATATTTAACTACTACTTAACCAGACCACAAGCCTGACTCCTAACCCGAATCTATCCGCAGCACACAGCCTGTATTAGCTTAATATCTGCGAAGCACTAGCAAGTGCTTAATGCCTGAAGTGACGCACGCCAGTAAAGACCATTGCAATCCCTCTCTCATTGGCCGCATCTATGGCTTCCTGGTCACGCATGGAACCACCCGGTTGAATTATCGCCGCAACGCCGTATTCGGCTGCTTGATCAACTGTGTCCCTGAACGGAAAGAATGCATCCGATGCCATCACTGTGGATGCGATCTCAAGCTCCGCGTCAGCGGCCTTTATGGCAGCAATCTTGGCAGAATATACGCGACTCATCTGACCTGCTCCAATTCCAACGCTCGCACCGTCTTTGCAGAAGACAATAGCGTTGGATTTAACAAACTTAACTACCTTCCATGCAAACAATAGATCACGAATCTGTGCTTCATCCGGAACAGCAGTTGTTGCAACAGTTAAGTCTGCTGCAGACACTATACGGTTATCATTCTGTTGCACCAAAAGACCACCACCTACTGATTGATACACAAGCTTAGAAGATGCGCCCTGATTATCCGTAAATTGCAATACCCTGACATTGGGTTTTTCCCTAAGCACCTCAAGTGCGGCTGATTGATATGATGGTGCTAACAGTACTTCAATGAATTGCCGATCAATCATAGCTCTGGCCGTCGCTGCATCAAGTTCTCGATTAAAGGCAATAATCCCCCCAAATGCAGATACTGGATCAGTGATATAGGCTTTTTCATAAGCGTCCGAGACATTGGCGGCAATCGATACACCACAAGGGTTTGCATGTTTAACAATCACACAAGCAGGCTCATCAAATTGCAGCACACACTCAAGTGCTGCGTCCGAATCAGAAATATTATTAAACGATAGCTCCTTGCCTTGCAGCTGCTCGGCATTGGCTATACCGGAAGCACCGGCTTCTGTACTGGCCGCTTCTGTACTGGCAACTTTTGCACAACGATAAAAAGCGGCTGACTGATGCGGATTCTCGCCATACCGCAGATCCTGAATTTTGTTATAGCTCAGCTGCAGTGTTTGAGCATAATCTTCACCACTATCTACTACCGTTACTCCCAGTGACTGACTGCTGAGATATCCGGACACAGCAGAATCGTACTGTGCTGTGTGGGTAAATGCCTTACAGGCCATTTGATATCTATCACTATCTGACACACCACCGGTATTGGCAATAGATTCCGCCACAGATTCGTAGTCTGCAGGACTGGTTACAACCGCCACATCTGCATGGTTCTTGGCTGCTGAACGAATCATGGCCGGACCACCGATATCGATATTTTCTATTGCATCAGCCAAAGTACAACCTGGCCGGGCAATGGTTTCAACAAACGGGTAGAGATTCACAACCACCAAATCAATTCCGGTGATGTCGTGCTCTTTCATCACAGCACTGTCTCTATCGCGGCGACCAAGGATTGCACCATGTATCTTTGGATGCAGAGTTTTAACTCTGCCGTCCATCATTTCCGGAAAGCCGGTGACGTCTGATACTTCAATCACCTCGATACCGTTTTCGGCAATCGCCGCCGCAGTTCCACCGGTTGAGAGTAATACTACCCCTGCATCTGCTAACTGTCGGGCAAATTCGACTATTCCAGACTTATCCGAAACACTTAGTAAAGCACGCGAGATTCTTTGAGCCATAGCTTAGTTACATGGGTCCGATTATATTGTAAGACTTACGGGATTTATTTCCTGGCACACCGGACAAACGATATATCCGCACCAAAATATCTGATCAGAATAGATTCCAGAACCTGACAAGACTTAGCTTAAATTGTACTGCGCAAGTTTCTTCCTGAGTGTGCCACGATTAATACCCAGATAAGCGGCGGCCTTGCTCTGATTGCCATCGCAGTAATCCAGTACTACTCTAAACAGCGCTTCTTCAACCTGACCAATCACCAGATCATGAAGCTCAGATGGCTTTTGCCCGTTAAGAATATCAAAATACTGATGTAGTTCTTTTTCAACCTGAACCTGCAGCGGAGATGTGCTCATGCGACTGCTCCGCTTAACGCATCTCTGGCTGTTTCAGAGGGCGACTCGCTGGGTGATTCACTAGGCGCTGCAGGGAGCACTTCAACATTCTCAGCTGCAGCACTACGAAAGAATGCATCAACCTGCTCGAGCTGCTCTGTTGTAGTTTCAAGCTTATACACGTTACTGCGAAATTGCGCTGCGTGTTTCTTACCCTTGCAGTACCACGCAATATGTTTTCGAGCGATACGCACACCGCTGTAGTCACCATATAACTCATATAGATTCTGCAGATGCCACTTAAGAACATCGGCTTTCTCGCCAGCTGTTGGTGGGGCAAGCTCTTTACCAGTATCAAGGTAATGCCTCATCTGCTGAAAAATCCAGGGATTTCCCTGCGCTGCACGACCAATCATGATCCCGGCAGCGCCCGTTATCTGAAGCACATTTTTAGCTTGCTGTGGTGTGTTGATATCACCATTAGCGAGTACGGGTATATCTACAGCGTCGACAATTTCAGCAATGGTTTCGTACTCGGCATTGCCGAGAAATTTGTCAGATCTGGTTCTACCATGAACAGATAACATAGATACCCCGCAGTCCTGTGCAATGGTTGCTATCGCAACTCCATTTCTATTATCCGGTGTTGGACCAGTCCTAATCTTGAGTGTTACCGGCACTTCAACCGAGTCAACAACACCCTGAAGAATTTTATACACCAGCTTTTCATCAGATAACAGCGCTGAACCCGCAAGTTTGTTGCAAACTTTTTTCGCAGGACAACCCATGTTGATATCGATAATGTCTGCACCGAGCGATGCATTCATTTGGGCCGCCTCAACCATCATCTGCACATCACCACCGGCGATCTGAATAATCTTTGGCGACACCTCTCCCTCATGATTCATGCGGGTTTGTGATTTGCGGGAACCGAAAAGGGCTTTATTGGATGTGACCATTTCAGATACGGCGAGATCCGCACCCAGGCGTTTGCAAAGAATTCTGAACGGCCGATCAGTCACCCCTGCCATAGGAGCAAGTACAATCGGGCACTTAAATTCAAAGCAGCCAACACGCATAGCGGGAGTAACCCGAAACAGAGCACACCATTCTACAGAAGTTGCACAGATCTGTTAATAGAAGAGTTGCATAAAACCTGTTGAAAAGAAGCTATTCGAACGCTAACTCAACATCCGCTGCTGCCAGGCCAGTATTGATAACCTCAATCTTTATTCGAGTAGGCTCGTTCGGCATCAGAAAGCCAGGTTCGCTGCCATCCACTACCTCGTAGTCGGCGCTGGCAAAATCACGCTCGGCAACAGGCTCGTCAGCCTCATTGAGAAGACTCACCGCAAGTGTCGGCAGAGGTTGTTTGTAGATCGAGTTATTAAAGACATCAACGCTGATAACTATCGCATTCTCGATCTCGGGATGCGGGTAGAGACGTTTACGCATAACTTGCAACTGATCGACGTTCTTCTTTGCCTGATCCGGAACACAACCAGTTAGCTGACAGAATGCTGTGATTACCGGTTCCGGTAAATTCATGTTGGCAATTAAGCCACGCGCAGCAAACAACAACAGACCAATCGCGAGGACCAATCCAACCATCCAGAACAATGCGCCAGCACTTGATCGTTGATGCGTTGAAGTCTGTGTAACAACATTATCCATCTGCTGATCATCCAGCGGTTCATCATCTACCTGGTCAACATCTACGGCCGGACGATAGCGCTGGTAACGTCGCATCTCCTGAGCTGACGATTCGTGCACTGGCGCTTCGTGAGCTGGCGATTCATGAGCTGGCGATTGACGTACTGATTCTCTACGCGATCTGTCACTTTGATCAAGAGCTTTACGATCATGTGCAGCTGAATTAGCAGTTCTATCCTCGATGGTATGTGCTTTTGCAGCTGATTTGTAATCAGCAGACTGTCTTGTATCACTTTCAGCGTCACTTTCCGTCAATAGAACTCGTCGGTGCGAATGGGTTCTTTGGCTGTCAGGCCGTTCACGACCAATCTGTCCACCCATGGGCTGTTCACCCTCGGGCTGTTCACGCTTCGTCGGTTGACTTTGGTCGGTACCCGCAAATTCAACCCTGTGCTGATCATCGTCCAGAGATATATCAAATTCCGGTGTATCTGACTTAAAATGCGTAGCTTCCTGCGGGCGACGACCATTGTCACGTAAAACGGCAGGACGGTTGAGCACATCTTCAGGTTTATAGTGGCTATCCTCTCGACTTACAATCCCGGTATGCCGAGCTAGATTACGATCATCAAAACCTGACTGCCGATCAATACCACGTCGTGCAGACGCCTCTTTCCGGCGCTCATCCCGCCGGCTTTGATCAAGCGCAATATCCACACTGCTCAGCTCGCTAAAATCACGCTCCGGTTCAATTTGCAGTGCGCGCTGCTCCTGATCACGAAGGTTTTGCTGCTTGCGATTGGGACTATCGAGACCTTTCAAATCAGGATCGGCCAAATCAGTAGTGGACAAATCGCGATTGGCAATCTCACCATCGGTCAGCTCACCATCCGTAAGCGCAAGCTGATACAACTCAGACTCAGACAGTTGGCGATTGTCTACCGGGTCAGAAGAATCAGGATAGTTTGTGTTACCAGCATTTCCGTGTTCATCCTGACGATAAGAAATATCCGTTCGATCACGATCAGGCAATGCAGACTCTGTTGCAAGCGTGCGTTCAAATTCGATATCAGTCGGATACTTGCTATCCGGGCCATAGGCACGTGGCTGTGTTCTTTGATACTCAGCCTGATGATCGCTAAGCGGCGCTGGGTTTGGGCTTGCTATGTCAGAGTGAAAATAATCTTCGGTGAAACCTTGTTCTCTGCTGACCGCCCTGCTTTTAACACCAGCACTGGTATATATATGCTCAACCGCAACGGTATCAGCCGTTTCCAGAAATTCCGGATCAACTGTTTCTGCAGCTTTTGCTGGCATTCTTTTTTGTACAGGCTTTAGAGTCGCGGTGGATTTACGATGCTCAGTCTCGTTAAACAAATTAGCCCGCGCATCAAACAACGATAAGCATTCACCGCAACGCACACCGGGGTCACTGGAATTGACCAGCTCAGCACTGACTTCAAATTTTGATCCGCAATGATCGCAACGCGTAATCATGATCTGACCTGTAATTTTTAAGTTATATGCGTAGACGCTTATGCCAACGCTTGGGAATCACGTTGTCAAAACGCCCTGATTAACTGCAGTGTACAACGCCCACTGCTCGCGAATCTCTGTTTCACTATGACGAAACTGTGTGGCATAGGCTGACGTGAGAGTCTCTATCTGCTCGGACAATACGCCTGACACACCCAGTTTACCTTCTTCTTTCAATAGCATAGAGAAGCGAGACTGCAACTCTAACAGCGGTGCAAGTAAAATATTCGCCACTAAAACATCAATGTTTGCCGGAATATCTTCGTCGCTGTGACAAATCGTTACCTCGTCCGCAACACCATTACGAGCGGCGTTTTCTACGGTAGCTTGAAATGCCTGCGCATCTATATCATAAGCGTAGACTTCCTCCGCCCCCATCATTGCTGCAGCGACGGCCAGAATCCCTGAGCCGCAGCCATAGTCGACCACGCGCTTACCCTGAAGATCGACCCGTGATAACCATTGCAAACACAGCTGCGTGGTCGGATGGGTACCGGAACCGAATGCAAGCCCTGGATCGAGTGCGATGTTTACCGCAGTAGCATCTGGAGCATCACAGTACGTCGGTACCACCCATAGCTTCTCACCAACTTGTACCGGCTTAAAATCATCCATCCAGGCACGCTCCCAATCCGCATTCTGCAGTTTTTCAGCAGTTATCTCTGCGTTAGTAAATGCGCTTAATTGAGATTTCAACAAATGTGTTGCGATATCTTCATCTGTGTCTTGAGCAAAAATACCGGTGACGATGACATCAGGCCAGAGTGGAGTTGTTCCGGGTGCCGGTTCATGAATTGGAGTATCAGTAGCATCCTGATAGGTGCAGGACAATGCCCCGCTATCGAGCATTGCAGTTTCTACCATTTCAGCATGTTGGCGCGGTATTCCAACCTTTAGGAGCAGGTAATCACTCATGACATAACCGTGAGGCTCATAACCATCCAGCTATATCTTCCATAGTGATTTTTGTAAACCATATACGTCTGAGGTCAGGATATACCGAGCTTCTTTTCCAGATAATGGATATCAGTGCCACCTTCAGCAAAGTTCTCATCATCCATGATGGATGACAGCAACGGTATATTGGTATTGATACCCACGATGAAGACCTCACTCAATGCACCACGCATACGTGCAACAGCAGACTCTCTGGAGTTGCCGTGCGCGATTAACTTACCAATCATTGAGTCATAGTTTGGTGGTACCCGATAGCCGTTATAAATATGCGTATCTACTCTCACACCAAGTCCACCCGGCGGATGAAACTGTTCGATTAACCCTGGGCTCGGCATAAAGGTCTCAGAATCTTCCGCATTAATTCTGCATTCAAAGGCGTGACCGTTAATTTTGATTTGTTCCTGCTTGTAGGTAAGCACATTACCCATCGCTATCCGCAATTGCTCTTTGACAATATCAACACCTGTAATCATTTCAGTTACCGGGTGCTCCACCTGCACCCTTGTATTCATTTCAATGAAATAGAACTCACCATTCTCATAGAGAAATTCAAACGTGCCGGCTCCACGATAGCCCAGCCGTTTGCAGGCATTTACACATTTTTCACCCATTGCTTCGCGCTGCTCCGGCGTGATACCCGGCGCTGGTGCTTCTTCCACCACCTTCTGATGACGCCGTTGCATTGAACAATCGCGTTCAGCCAAATGTATGGCATTGCCATGTGTATCTGACAACACTTGGAATTCAACATGTCGAGGTTTCTCTAGAAACTTCTCCATATAAACAACATCGTTATTAAAGGCAGCGCCTGCTTCTGCCTGTGTCAATGCAATTGACTCGATCAACTCATCATCACTACGCACGACGCGCATACCACGGCCACCGCCGCCACCAGCTGCCTTGATAATGATCGGGTAACCAATTTCGTTAGCGATTTTCAGATTGGTGTCTACATCATCACCTAACGGACCATCGGAGCCCGGTACACATGGCACACCCGCAGCACGCATTTCTTTGATGGCGCTGACTTTATCTCCCATTAACCGAATCACATCCGGGGACGGACCGATAAAAGTAAATCCACTAGATTCAACACGCTCTGCAAAGTCTGCATTTTCAGACAAAAAGCCATAGCCCGGATGTATGCCGTCCGCATCAGTTATTTCTGCAGCACTGATAAGTGCAGGAATATTGAGATAGCTATCTGCAGAAGCTGGTGGACCAATGCAAACCGCCTCATCCGCCAAACGAACATGCTTCAGTTCGCGATCGGCAGTTGAATAAACCGCCACTGTACCAATACCCATATCACGACAACAACGCATGATCCGGAGTGCTATTTCTCCTCGATTGGCAATCAGTACCTTTTTCATGTTTCGACAATCATCAGTGGCTCACCAAACTCAACCGGCTGACCGTCTTCGACTAACACCTGCTTTACAACACCACTGACTTCAGATTCGATCTGATTGAGAATCTTCATTGCTTCAACAATGCAAATCGTGTCACCCGGTTTGATCGACTGGCCAGCTTTTATAAATGCGGGAGCACCCGGTGATGGCGAGGCATAGAAAGTACCGACCATCGGTGAGTTGATAACTGTGCCGTCAATCTCTGCCTCCGTTGCTGGCGCTTCCGGTGCTGCGGCCGGGGCGGCGACTACCGGCGGTGGTGCTGCAAGCGGTACAGGTGCTGGCGGAGGCACATAGGCAGGAGCACTGTTCGCGCGGCTGATCCGAACGGATTCCTCACCCTCTTTTATTTCTATCTCGGAAATCGCAGACTCTTCGAGTAGCTCAATCAGCTTTTTTACTTTGCGAATGTCCATAGACTTCATCTGCCTGGTTGGGTGGTACAGACCGGTATCGATATCCGAATCGGTTGGACAGAATCTTTGATATCAGCGAACATGTGGTCATGAAAACACCAAAAACTGTAATTTCGCTGAATATCGGCGCAAATCCACCTGATATGCCGGAACTTCGCGCAAGTTTATCACATAACTTCCTGGCATCTAATGCCCGCACAGATTCAATTGGACTGTTTTCAGCGATCTACTCTTACCAATTGTCCATCTTAACAGTCCGCCTATCGTCCTCATATAACGAGGCACCATCCCAAAGACTCGAAAAAAACCTGTGAGTCAAATAGCTACAAAAGACAGTTTTGAAAGTCTGTCACCGGAAGTCATTCTTGATGCAATAGAGTCTCAGCCGGGCCTGCTGAGCGATGGTCGGCTACTGGCACTGAACAGTTACGAAAACCGGGTGTACCGAGTCGGGTTAGAAGACAATCAGCCATTGATCGCAAAATTCTATCGACCGGAAAGGTGGACAGAAGAACAAATTAACGAAGAACACTCCTACGCACAGGAGTTGGCAGACAAAGAGATTCCGGTAGTGACTGCTATCCCCGACCATACCGGCAAAACTTTGAGACAAAGTAACGGATACCACTTTGCCCTTTATCCTATGCGCGGCGGCAGATCACCGGAACTCGACAACCCGCAACAACTCGAAATCATCGGCCGCTTTATTGGCAGAATACACAAAGTTTCAGAAACTAAAGAATTCAGTCACCGACCGGCTATCGATACGCCAACTCTTGGCCATGTTTCCGCCAACTATCTGTTAGACAATGATCGGCTGCCAGTTGATCTGGCCAGTGCTTATGAATCATTGATCATCGACCTGCTTGATAAGGTTGAGGATCGCATCGAAGATTTGCAAAAAACAAAAAGTATAAGACTACATGGCGATCTACACCCAGGCAATATTTTATGGCGCGATGAAACACCCCATATCGTTGATCTCGATGATGCCAGAACGGGTCCGCCTGTTCAGGACATATGGTTGTTCCTGTCAGGTGACAGACAGTACCAGCAGGCAAGACTAGCCGACATACTGAAAGGCTACACACAGTTCAGGGATTTTGATCCTGCCGAGCTTGGCTTGATAGAAGCATTACGTACACTGAGAATGATTCACTATGCCGCATGGCTGGATGTCAGACGCGAAGAACCTGCCTTCCAGCAGGCCTTCCCATGGCTGGCAAGTCCTCGTTACTGGGATGACCATATACTGGAACTTAAAGAACAAAGCGCGGCGTTGGATGAACCTGCATTAAAGTGGGAATAGAACAAGCAAACTTTTTGTAAATACCCGTTATATATGCCTGAAAATCTGGCTAAACAACCCGGTTTCGCTTCTTAAAAAAAGAAATGCGGTAAATGAAAGAGTTGTAAAGTCAGACACTACAAAGATCTACCAGCGGTGCGCAGAAATTTTTTACGCAATAGCGAGCAGAAAACCTGAACTGTCTGCAATTCCATCGGCAGCCTTAAATCCTAAACCTTAAGATTAATCGCTGATCACTGATCACTGATAACGACGCATCACCAGCGAAGCGTTGGTGCCACCAAAACCAAAACTGTTCGACATGATTGTGTCTATCTTTGTATCAGTTATAGTCGCAAGAACGATATCTGCATCACCGGCTTCGGGATCAAGATTACTGATATTTTCAGACGCCGTAATGAAATTACCCTGCTGCATTAAGAGACAATAGATCGCTTCCTGCACACCTGCAGCACCAAGAGAGTGACCGGACAAGGATTTGGTAGAACTTATTCTGGGTGTCTTACCACCGAAAGCCTCATTAACAGCACGCAGTTCGGTTACATCGCCGGCTGGTGTACTCGTACCATGCGCGTTGAGATAGTCAATTTCACCATCGAGGTCTTGCATGGCCATCTGCATGCAACGGACTGCACCCTCACCTGATGGTGCTACCATATCTGCTCCATCTGAGGTTGCACCATAACCGATGACTTCAGCATATATTTTCGCCCCACGTGCTAAAGCATGTTCAAGTTCCTCTACTACCAACATGCCACCACCACCAGCAATAACAAACCCGTCCCGATCAGCATCGTAAGCACGGGATGCTTCTGTTGGCGTGTCATTATATTTCGAGGACAATGCTCCCATTGCATCGAACAGACAGCTCATTGTCCAGTGTTCTTCTTCTCCACCACCAGCAAAAACAATATCCTGCTTACCTAATTGAATCTGCTCTACCGCATTACCAATACAATGTGCACTAGTCGAGCACGCCGATGACATGGAGTAGTTAACACCTTTGATACTGAATGGTGTGGCAAGACAGGCAGATACAGTGCTGCCCATAGTCTGTGTCACTCTATAAGGCCCGACACGCCGAACACCCTTATCACGCATCACATCAGCCGCTTCCACCTGACTGGCGGATGATGCACCACCGGATCCTGCAATAATTCCGGTGCGAACATTAGATACCATTGAATCAGTCAGACCAGCATCTTCAATAGCCTGGGCCATAGAAATATAAGCATAGGCCGCAGAGCCACCCATAAAACGAAGCTGTTTTCGATCAATGTGATCTTTAAAATCAATCTCCGGACTACCCGCGACATGACTGCGCATACCGATTTCGGCGTACTCAGGCTTAAATGAAATACCGGAACGACCGGTCTTAAGCGCTTCGGTTACCTGTTGCTTGTCATTGCCGAGACAGGACACGATGCCCAATCCAGTCACTACCGCTCTTCGCACACTGTTCCCCTGGAGATTGCTGTCTAACAAACGCTAGTTTATCAGAACCTATGTGCATCACACTTAACAGCAGCGCAACAATAGGCTAGGTTGAAGCGCGCAGGGAGTGCAACGCTCGCTCTGTTCAAGTCTCACAACGCGTGTGGAGCTATCTAATGGCGGATTCCCAGAGGAGCGAGTCAACCGCGTACAACAATCTCACTTGATAGCACGTTACTTGTTGATATAACGGACAATTTAGTCAAACGACACATTGTACGACTTGAGTGTCACACCGTACTAACTATTGATTACGTTCAGCAACCAATAGATCTTTAAAGGTGTAGATTGGATTTTCTATGAGTCTCTGCCCTTGTGTGTCTTCAAGGTAAAGGTTGCCTTCTTTAGCAATCACTTCATCAGATTCATTTTTGCTAACATCCACGAGCTCAAACCGAATTTGCTTGGTGTCTTCGAAGATCATTCCGGAGAAAGATTTCTTTTTCATCGACCTGAACACCGGATCTGTAAGGCCGAACTGCTCTCTAGCTGTGGCTTTTAACAAGGCAATCATGCCATGCGTGCCAAAATTACCAGGCACAACCGGATCTCCACGGAAGTGATATTGCAGCGGCCACAATTCAGGGGTAATTTTTTGCGTCGCCTCTCTTACGCTTACTGTACTACCTTCAACACCAGTAGCACCGAGGTCTGTATCGTAGACCGGGATAGTTAGACCTGACACTTTATCGTGAGACCGACTGTCATCAACACCGCTTGTACCACCATATTGCTTGCGCAAATCACGGATAACTGCAGGACTCAAGATACCAACAATAACATTGCGCGTCTCAAGTACTACCTGTTCTTTATCGTCGATTATCTTGCCGTTAAAAACTGCGGTCCCTCCACCTGACTCTCCTTCCATCCATTTACGTTTCTCCATCACGTAGCGGAGTTGTTTTCCGGCCTCATAGTCAAGTGACTGGTGTAAGGTACAAACACCAGATGACAATGCTCGTCCAATGCCATCTGTTTTTCGCGCACCCCAGAATCCGACAAGCTGGTCGAGTTGATCCTGAAACAGCATTTCAAGAGATTCACCTGCAGCAAACGACCAATTGGCCATATCATCGGGGAACCGAAAAGAGGCTTCGATTCGCTCTTCGTTTAGGACATCTATCTGATCGATACACAAGATTGGCCTGCGTGGCAGCTTTGCGAAATTTTCATTTCCAAGCGCACCTTCGGCATGGAGGTCGAGCAACTCACCGGTAAAACACTGCAGCGAGCGCCAATCTATTTGGCACAGTTCATCACGACTGAGGTTTGAAAGCGAACCCAGATCGTGGTCAGAGGCAGATTGTGTATTCATCACTTACGGTAGTTCTGGAAGAAATTTATGGTACCACGTGTACCGCGTCGTCCGTTATGCATGTCAGCCATCGCCACTAACATTCACATCGATAGCTAGTCGCTTAACTACTGGCAATTACTGGCTGATACAGGACTATTGTCAGCAAATTCGCGACCTTTAGAGAATGATTGGACATCAATGACAAGTGGTTGCGACTAATTCGAAACTCGGAATGACCAGTTAGCCTGCGCTAGAATGCAAGCGATAAGCGCTTTACGGGAAGAGTAGAGTTTTCAAAGTTAACCGAGGCTGCAAATCCAACCAATTAGATCAAACCATACCCTGGCTTATACTGTGTGCAGAGATGGCTGCTACATTCCGCACCCTCCCCATTGGGGAGAGTGCGAACAAATCAGGTATAAAAAGTTCTAGCCGAAAACCCGCTTCAGCAAACTTGTGGTTTGAGACTCCGGATTTTGCCTGATAAAAGATTCTTCGACCTCAAGCTGATCAAAAAATCCATCAATACTCTGTTCAAGTACATGATTTTCGACAATGGTATCCAGCAAAGTACCGAACTTGATTTGCGAAGCAAGCAAAGCACTGGTGCCTGAAGCCCCTGAGTCCTCAAGCAATCCCACCAGCAGAGGTTGAAGCTGTCTGTGCAAACTACCCGAGACTCTGCTGCGCAGAAAATCGGTTGCTGCAGTGTCGTGAGAAATCAATAGAGTGCGCGGTTCAGTAAACTCGATTCGTTCGATTGCAGCTTTCAGCAGCTCACTCGTTGCTGGCACTGCCGCAACCACCGCCTCGTTAACCTGCATCCGTAACTGCTCAAAAGATTCTTCATAGCCAAGCTTGGTCGCCATCTTTCGCGCACGACGCATATCTGAAGAAAGCGAGTCATGAGTATTCTCAAGAGATCCCGCCCCCACATTGGCAACCACCCGATCGCTGGCAATGGCAATAATCTCTCTGATTCCGGCCTCTATCTGTTCCGGCTCAAGATCCGGAATCGCCGAGTGTGTCTGCACGCGACCATAGGCCGGAAGTGCACTGTTTGCGACAGCAGCAAGCTGATCAAATACTCCGGCCTGAGCATGCGCCCCGGTCATGAGTGTTGTGATCATTGCTGCTGACAAAGCTGTAGATTTTATAGTTATTTTTTTCACTATCAGTCTTGCCTGATTCCATGGAAAACGCCATGGCGAATTCTAAATTTAAGTTTATGCCTGCCGGGCTTGTACGTCGTCCTTCCAGCAGGAGGTGCAAATTCTCATACATTGGCTTTCAGTAAAAGTGCGCGGGCGCATTATTAATGTTGCATATTGTCAATGCAACGGGCCACATACAAACTATTGTGACTTCGCTCATTCAAAACACAATTGAAGTCGCGGGGCACTGCCGAGTCTCGCCAGGTTGCAAAAAAAAACCCCGCAGTGCGGGGTTTCTTTTTGCCGGGAGAAGACAGCTTTACATCATGCCGCCCATACCACCCATGCCACCCATATCAGGCATTGCAGAAGCAGCTTCTTCTTTCGGCACTTCAGCAACCATTGCTTCTGTAGTGATCATCAGGCCGCCAATTGAAGCCGCGTTCTGCAGTGCAGAGCGGGTTACTTTAGTTGGATCAAGAATCCCCATAGCGATCATGTCACCATATTCGCCAGTAGCAGCATTGTACCCGTAATTTCCGGATTCGCCTGCTACCTGGTTAACAACTACAGAAGGCTCATCACCTGCATTGGATACAATTTGACGGAGAGGCTCTTCCATTGAACGGCGTGCGATAGCAATACCGTGATCCTGGTCAGAGTTGTCACCTTTAAGACCCTCAAGAGAGGCGACGGCACGAATCAGTGCAACACCACCACCTGCAACCACACCTTCTTCAACAGCGGCGCGAGTCGCGTGCAGTGCATCGTCAACGCGGTCTTTCTTTTCTTTCATCTCAACTTCAGTAGCAGCACCAACCTTGATTACCGCAACACCACCGGCAAGCTTGGCAACACGCTCTTGCAGCTTTTCACGATCGTAGTCAGAAGTTGCCTGCTCGATCTGAGTACGGATCTGCTCAACGCGACCGTCGATTTCAGCTTTAGCGCCCGCACCGTCAACCAGAGTTGTGTTTTCTTTGTCAACGTTCACTTTCTTGGCGTTACCAAGATCTTCAAGCGTGACTTTCTCTAAAGAGAGGCCAACTTCTTCAGAGATCACCTGGCCACCAGTCAGGATAGCGATATCCTGCAGCATCGCCTTACGACGATCACCAAAACCAGGAGCTTTAACAGCACAGACTTTCACGATACCGCGCATGCTGTTAACAACCAGAGTAGCCAGTGCTTCGCCTTCGATATCTTCTGCAATGATCAACAGAGGCTTGCCCGCTTTTGCAACTGCTTCAAGTGTTGGCAATAAATCACGGATGTTAGAGATCTTCTTGTCGTAAAGAAGAACGTACGGATCTTCAAGCTCGGCGCTCATTGCATCCTGATTGTTGATGAAGTACGGAGAAAGGTAGCCACGATCAAACTGCATACCTTCAACAACATCAAGCTCGTTATCGAGACCCGAACCTTCTTCGACAGTGATAACGCCTTCTTTACCGACTTTTTCCATGGCTTCAGCAATGATATTACCAATATGCTCATCACTGTTTGCAGAGATAGTTCCAACCTGGGCAATGGCTTTAGTGTCGTTGCAAGGCTGCGAAAGTGAAGCAAGGTTTTCAACCGCAACTATCACCGCTTTATCAAGACCACGCTTAAGGTCCATTGGGTTCATGCCAGCCGCAACTGCTTTCAAGCCTTCACGAACAATGCTCTGGGCAAGTACTGTAGCAGTGGTAGTACCGTCACCTGCGATATCAGAAGTTTGCGATGCAACTTCCTTTACCATCTGCGCGCCCATGTTTTCGAACTTGTCTGCAAGCTCAATTTCTTTTGCTACAGATACACCGTCTTTAGTGACTGTAGGTGCTCCGAAAGCTTTATCTAGAACAACATTACGGCCTTTAGGACCGAGGGTAACTTTTACAGCGTTGGCTAGGACGTCTACGCCTTTCAGCATTCTGCTGCGAGCGGCATCCGAAAATTGCACATCTTTGGCACTCATGATTCGATCTCCGTGAGTAGGATAATTATTTAGTGATACGGGTTGGTAAACGGTAAGGGCTGTTTAGCCCTCAATAACCGCCATGATGTCGTCTTCGCGCATCACCAGAAGCTCTTCACCTTCGACTTTGATTTCTGTACCGGAGTACTTACCAAACAAAATGGTATCGCCAACTTTAACGTCAAGTGCGCGCACGTCACCGCCGTCAGTTACTTTGCCGTTACCAACAGCTGTGATCTCGCCACGGATTGGCTTTTCAGTCGCAGAATCAGGAATCACGATGCCACCGGCACTCGTGCGCTCTTCTTCCATACGTCGCACGACCACACGGTCGTGAAGTGGACGAATATTCATGTCCGATCTCCTCTCTTTCTAAGAGTTATGAAGTTTTAGGGAATTAGGGTTCACCGGGGAGCGGGAGCCTGGTCATCTAACAGAAAATGACCGGTGCTAGCACTCACCCTTAGCGAGTGCTAATAGTAGTGATTTCGCAGACGAATTCAAGGTCTTGAGCAAATAAAAGTGCGATGGACGCCTGTTTTCGAAGAGGAGGTAAGAAAACTGCAGCTATTTAAGTGCTGATGAAGCTCAGTCATACGCAGTCTTGATCAGATGGCGGAAGAATCTATTTGAGGAGCCCGCGAAACAATAGCGAAGCAATGGCAGGTGTTTATGCGCAGCAACAACTGTTTAATCAACACAGAATCCAGCTTGAAAGCGTACTTTCACGACGCGCTATCGCAGCAAAGTGAAAAACGCAGCCTCGACATTGCCGAGCACACTCTCTGGTACCTAACCAATCTGCTGCATAACTACAGCCGTTCGGAGCAGTTTTTCGACTACTACTGCAGCACTGGCCCAGATACTAGCCAGAGCAATAGCCGGAGCAATAGCCAGGATCGCGGCACCCTGACTCCCCTGGCGGACTACTATCAGCGAGCGGCAGAGGCAGAATCCACCCACGAGCGACGCTTGCACCTGCAGCGGCTGGGTGATGTAGCTATGTTTATCTCCGGCATGTTCTCGGATGCACTCACCAAACGTGTAGTAGGTGTCTCTTATTATATATCTATGGGAGAAACGGCTTATGCCACTCTGGCAGAAACCGCATCGGCGAATAATCGCGAGCAGAGTCAGGCGGCCATTTTTTCCGATCTGTCGGAGCGATTTGCCAGCTTTGTTGATGTGCTGAAAGCTGTCGGCGGCAAGCCGGTAAAACAGACCACCGGCTTTGAATCACTGCTGCAAAAAGTCGATGAGTGGCAACGCACCGGCGACCCTGCACTTGCCACTGAATTGCGCAGCTCAGGCATCTTGCTTGATCTGGACATCGCAACGCACTAGCCAGACCTGGATTGGCAACGAAATGAATACTCCCGCTAAATACTTCACTCCAGTCAACCCCAGGCATCTGAAATTCCTAACGATGTTGCAGTTAACGCTAGAGACCTACTACGACATAGACCCACCGTACAGTATCAGTGAATTCGTTTGCCACAGCGCGCAATCCAATACGGGCTCTTCAAGCTGCAAAGGCACCACACCCGAGATGCTGGTCTATCGTGAAGACGGTACCAACCTTGATATCAGCCTTTTCCTTAACCCGTCGCTTTTAACAAACATTAATACAGAGACATGCAAACGGAGATGGACAGGCAAAACCTTCGACAACGGTTGCATCGTACTGGAAGGAGTAAGTCACTTCTTATATATGGTTTTTAATGCTCACTACGATCGACAGGTGAGTATGCTGGATCTTGAACTACAGGCAGAGATAGACAAATTTTTATTTGCTATGCTGGAAACGGGATATCGGGAGTCACCGGATCAACTACTGCAGCGACTATTCTGTGAAGTCAGCTATAGAGAAGACCTAAGCGATTCACTCAAGCACCGTTATCAACAAGCTAATGATCTCGCACATAGCTACTGCCAATGGCTGCAAAACAACTTTGAACTCACTCGTAACAATAAAAGCCTGCTCACTGAGATCGGTAAAATATATAGACTGAATGGCACGGCCAAGCAGGAACACATATACAGACTTACAACACCGATTCGCCTTGCAGGCTAAAGAGACCTTGGCCGCTAGCCCGCATAAACGTAAATCAATCCTTGCGAGTGTACTCGCCTTCAATCACATCACCATCAATCTCGGGTTTATTCTTACCCGCCTGCTTAAACGGTGAGGACTGCTGCCCTGTCGCTCCAGCGGGCCCGGACGACATCGTTGCGCCGAAACCACCGGCCACTGACCCGACAGAAACGCGCCTTGACAGCCCGCGCACCAACAACCTGCGAGTGAATGGAATCAGACAGGCAAATCCGATTGCATCGGTAACAAATCCGGGAGTAAGTAGCAGTGCTCCACCAACGCCCAGCGCAAGTCCTTCCATCATCTCAAAGGCTGGTACTTCTCCTCCAGTCAGGCGGGTCTGTGCTTTTGCCAAAGTCGACAATCCCTGGGCACGCAGCATCCAGGTCCCAAGCACCGCTGTAAGAATAACAATGGCGATCGTTGCCAGCGCACCAATAGCACTACCGACTTGAATCAGAAGAAAAATCTCCAAAATCGGCATCGCGATGAAAAGAATAAATATTATTGGGAAAACCATGTTGCTCCAAATATCAACTCGCTCGAAACTTGCATGAGCTTAACCGTGAATTAACTGTTTGCCCCATGCTACACCATCCCACAAAGGCTGGTGCCAAACACGCGGCAATGGCACGCGGCAAAAGCACGCGACAATGACACACGGCAAATGCACCACGGTAATCCCTGCACGGCATTGCCGAACTATCCCTGACTACGGGCAATAGACCGGTAAAATGAGACAAGTGTCAACCCATGTTCAGGCCATTTAAACCAGGTAGCCAAAAAAGCAGTCTACTCGAATTGTCCGACCGCTCAGTTGGCAAACAGCAGCTGCAAACCAGCAATCAAGGGCCATTGAACTTCGTTGCACTAAGACACATCATGCATTTTCTGCTAGAAATACCGATAGAGTCCCATTCCAGGGCGGCATCGCAACTGCCCGGTCGCTGCTCCGAACGATAGTTAATACCTATGGTCATACTGGCAAGTTACAATATTTAGTGTTATGAAAATTCGTTTAATAAAATCAGTAGCTTTAACTGCATGCCTGTTATGGGTAGTCACTGCCAGTGCTTTGTCTCTGATTGGTGGCCAGGAAGAAGAGCCACTACTGGAAGCATCAGAAGCATTTCAGACACAAGTCATCCTCGACGACGCCAACAACCTAAACGTCGAAATCAATATTGCACCCGGCTATTTCCTGTACAAGAGCAAACTTAAAGTCAGTTCAGATGACGCTGAGTTCGGCGAACTCATAATTCCACCAGGCAAGAAAAAGCAAGACCAGTTTTTTGGTGAAGTTGAAACTTATCGAGACAGGCTCAGCTACAGCGCACCTCTGATTGATACAACAGCCACAGGCACACTTGAAGTTAAAGTCACTTCACAAGGTTGTGCGGACATCGGTATTTGCTATCCGCCGTATAGCGACGTCCATACCGTTCAGCTTGGCAAACTCGTTACCAGTGGACTTGCTGACAAATCTCTCAACACCTCACAATTGAATGTACAACTGAACCCGCAACCGACCCAACAACAAGACGCATTCGATTCTGCAGGCAGTGCTTCGATATCCGGCATTGGTACCCTGATTGGTAATAACACAAACAACGGATCATCCAGCGCAATGGCATCACCGGTTTCGGGTGGTACAACGCTCGGAGAGATGCTTAGTATTGACAGCGAAGATGAAGTCCTCGATCCGGAAGTTGCCTTTACCCTGGATCCGACAACGCTTGATAACGGCGTGGCGACAATCAAATGGAATATACAAGACGGCCACTATCTGTATAAGAAACGATTCACGTTTGCGGCCGTAAATAACGCCTCAATCGGCGATGCCGACATACCCGAAGGCATCTGGGAAGAGGATGCTTTTTTTGGCAATTCAGAAGTCTTCCGTGGCAACGCAGAAATCAAACTACCGGTAACGCTTACTGACAATCAATCTGAAGGTGTCATCAAAGTCAGCTATCAGGGTTGCGCAGACATCGGTATTTGCTACCCGCCAATATCCAAAGAAATAACACTCAACGCAAGTACCATCCCTGCCGTTGCTAAGCTGGCAAACACTGCCTCCGGAACAACAGTCAGTAACACCAGTACTACAGCTGCTGGTGGAACCGCTGCTACAACAGGCGCTATGGCATCTGTATCGGCGACGAAAGCCACATCGGCTGCGAGCAGTATCAACGCCCAGCCGCAGGCTGAACAGGACCGCCTCGCAGACAGCTTAAAAGGCAATAACCGATGGCTGACTATTGCCACCTTTTTCGGTATGGGCTTGCTGCTAACCTTCACTCCCTGCGTACTGCCGATGGTACCAATCCTTTCATCAATCATTGTCGGTGGCGGTGAGAACATCAGTACCAGACGGGCATTCACCTTATCCCTGGTGTATGTACTGGCTATGGCACTGACTTATACGATCGCCGGCGTCCTCGTCGGGTTAAGCGGCGAAAATATTCAAGCAACACTACAACACCCTTACGTACTGACTGCATTTGCATTCTTGTTTGTGGTTTTATCCTTCTCAATGTTCGGTTACTACGAATTACAAATGCCGGCGTTCATACAAAACCGTCTGTCTTCAGTGAGCAACCGGCAAAAGGGCGGCAGCTTCACAGGCGTCGCAACGATGGGTTTTCTATCAGCACTAATCGTAGGTCCCTGTGTGACAGCACCACTGGTCGGCGCACTGATTTATATTGGACAAACCGGTGATGCAGTATTAGGTGGCGCTGCATTGTTCGCGCTCTCCATGGGCATGGGTTTACCGCTTCTCATCATTGGCACCACATTCGGCAAGTACATGCCAAAGGCAGGTGGATGGATGGACGTCACCAAATCAATATTTGGCGTCATGCTACTTGGCCTGGCCATTTACATGCTCGATCGCGTAATACCGGGATGGGCAACTATGCTGCTATCTGCACTGTTACTAATCACCGTAGCGATGTTTATGGGTGCTTTTGATTCTCTGCCAACAGAGGCTCCTGGATGGCGACGAGTCAGCAAAGGGTTCGGCTTTGCAGCTCTGGTGTATGGCACGCTGCTAATGATCGGGGTTGCAACCGGCACAGGAACATTGCTTAAACCGATGCAAGGCTTAAGTCTTGCCGGTCATCAGGGTGGTGACGCAGTGGAAGCTCATCCGACATTTGAAACTGTCAAAACCATCGAAGATCTCAATGCAAGACTGGCAGACGCGCGCGCAAGCAATACACCGGTAATGTTCGACTTCTACGCAGACTGGTGTATCAGCTGCAAAGAGATGGAAGCGTTTACTTTCACAGATCCGGTTGTGGCTGCAAAAATGAATAAAACATTATTGTTACAGGCAGATGTGACTGCCAATGACGATGCCGACAAAGCGCTACTGAAAGAATTTGGCATCTTTGGTCCACCGGCAATAATTTTCTATGACAGCGAAGGTGCTGAACTTAAATCTTCCAGAGTCGTCGGCTTTATGTCAGCAGACAAATTCAGTGCCGTGCTGGACCGGGTGGTAACTACTCTATAATTTGAGTCACGTATCAATCCTACGAGAACCGAAGTTCGACAGATCGCCGCGGGGTAATTTACAGACGTAGCTGTTCGTTTTTTAACCGGGCACTTGACCAGATAACGGCCACATTACAGCGTCGAATTTGGACAGTCTTGGGTTAATGGTACAGTGCCAACATGGACTCTTTCCCAACTCCAGCCAGCACGCAGAGATCTCAGATTGAAATCAAACGCAGTCGCTTCATCACTACCATCGGCAACGTACCCGACAAACCGGCGGCGCTGCTATTAATCGACAAATTACGCCACGAAATGCCTGACGCTAATCACCATTGCTGGGCAATGGTTGCAGGCCGTCCTGACGATATTTATCAACAAGATCAGAGTGATGACGGAGAACCAAAAGGCACTGCAGGCAAACCAATGCTTAACGTGCTACGCCATTCAGGCCTGGGTAACACCGTCGCCGTAGTGACCAGATACTTCGGTGGTATAAAACTTGGCAGTGGTGGATTGGTCAGAGCATATACGCAATCGTTAACTGAGCCGTTGAAGACACTCAATACGCGTATAGCTTTCATTAGAACCGAAGTAACAATTGCGCTACCTTATACCGCTTTTGACAGATTTGAATACTGGATGCAGAGTTCTAAAATCATCGTTACTGACAAACAGTTTCAAGAATCTATTGTGATGACGCTACAAGCACCCGAGTCCGACATAGCAGCATTGAAACAGGAAGTGAAAAGACTAAACGGAACTGTCATACAGTCGGATGCATAGTAACGAGTCCCAATTTAACAGACTCCATCTGCAGTCCTGCCAACCGACAAGGCTTGGAATAACAAACCAGCGTAAGCAACCCGCATAAAACAACCCAGAGAAAGCGATCCTAAGACAACAACCCTAAGACAACAACCCTGAGAATACAAACCTGAGAATACAAAACAACCGGACAAAAAAAAGGGGCAACGACAAGCGCTGCCCCACCCCCAACTGGTCCTCAATTTGTTCGTTGCTGCTATTAAAGGCTGTTGTAAACAGCCTGCAGCCCAATGCCGTCACTCTACCCAAATTAAGCAAACAAATCCAATAATAAACTTTCGTAAAAACGCACTTTCGCCCTGTAAACCAATGGTTACAAAAGAACAAAAATCTGACAATTATTATTGACTATATGCCATTGGAATCAGTCTAATTGAAGCAGACAGCGTCAGTCCACAAGGCTCTTACCCTATGTTCGCCTTTGTGTGTTAGTTCGGCTAAGGTAATTGAAAAAGGTAAAACCCAAATGATAATTGAATTCAGCAGTGAACACACAGGCAGCGTCCTTATGTTTGGCAAGGTCGCAACAGATCTGCTAAAAATGATGGGACAAAGCGGTAACGACGAAGGTGCTATCAGTGCACCGGATGTATCATCGGCGCTTGAAAAATTAAAAACATCACTCAGTCGTGTTCCTGAAGATGAATCAGACAATGACGATGACATCGAAGAGAAAGAAGTCAGTCTGCAAACCAGAGCTGTACCTCTGATCAACTTACTCGAGAAGAGTGCTGCTTCAGGTGGTTACGTCATGTGGAAACCGCAATAGTTGCCCTACTCCGACAGAGTGCAAGTTTACTTTTCGATTCCAGTTTAGTTGCCAAGAGGCGCATCTCGACTAAATACCCGGCGACTAGGGCGACTATGGGCGTGGCGTACTATATACGTGGCTCTGGGTGATCCACGAATCTACATAACTGCTTGCGGGTGGCGCTTCTGTATTCATCAAAGCGGCCGCCTCCGTAGTTGACCGCATAATTGAACATCAATTGGTCATTAACGATTACGCCACTTCCCTGCTTGCCTCGCCAATCACCGGCAAGTTTCATCGGTGTACCGGCACTCGCTACCATTAACGCACCATCGTTGTAGAAACGATAGGAATTTCCGTCACTGATATCGACCCAGAAACCGCGATGGGTATTGGGATCAATCTGATATTCCTGTTCTTTACAGCTCCACTCAGTATCACTGACAAAGCTTCGATCGAATCCATTGAACAACACTAACTGTTCCAGATTCCAGTGCTGATTTTGAAACTCGGTGCTTATATATGAACTGGCAGCCTGATCAGTAGCAAAACACCGAAGGCCATCGCTTGTTTGCGTCCACTGGTTACTCACAGCAGAAGACCGAGACGCGCATGCAACAGCACACCAGTTGCTATCTTCTATACCCCAACCAGTTGGCGGATGTCCGGCAGCACTCGAACATAACGGAGCTACAATACGCTTGCTGGTGCTTCGATTAACATCCTGCACCAACCATTCAGTCAAACTATTTTGCTTTGCCACGGCAAATTTTGTGCGTTGACTGTAATCAGGTGGCGAGCCTGCACATGCGCCAAGCAACCCGACAGCTGCAAATAGCAGCACAACTTTTATTGATCCCTTTGTGCTAAGTTTCATCATACTTATCAGTGGCCGCCCTGCACCAGGCAAGGCAGCCATAGCTACTTTATGGAGCAGGTGCAATCACATTATTCACACAACCCTGTTGTGCCGGGGCCGGACCTTGTCCGAAAGGACTGACGTGGTTCGGTGGCAGTACATCAATGGCGGTAGCATCTGATGCTGACATATTCAGCCCGGTTGAATATTCCGCAACCGCTTCTACTCCCAGCGCCTCAACTCGAGCAGTAACTACCACATCAAAGTAGAGTGCATTGCTTTGTGGGTAGACTATCGTGAAGAAACCCGCACCACTTGCGTCGGTAGTGATTTGACCAGCGATAACGGTTGGCAAGTTGCTGGGATCAACGTCGATAAGTGCCGGATCTCGCGGATCCAGAATTCCATTGCCGTTTAGATCTTCACCTGCATCCAGTATCCGGTTACCGTTCTGGTCTTCAGCCTCGCATACAGTGGTCGCAAGTAAGTCCCATCTGTCCGGAGTATTATCGCCGTCTACATCAACCAGCGCCATGACACCGTAGTTGAATTCTGTCGGTGTAAGACCCATTTGTATGGTCGCATCTGGTACCGGACGACCCGCACCGTCAGTTACCTGAACAACACCGGTTATGCTGTAACGTGTATCTGACTCCATTTCTGCTATTGATCCTGCCAGCCCAATTATCACATTAAGCTGACGCTCTGTAACAGTCATGCTGACATTTGCAGGTAGAACAGAAGCGTGATCATTCGCTTCGGCTGTAATTGTAATACCGTCTGTTTCCGTCGGTAAGCCACCTGCGTTAAAAGTAACAGAAGCATTACCATCTGAATCCGTAATAGCTGAGACCGGCGACAAAGAACCGCCACGCAAATCAGCACTACTAAACTCAACGACAGTATCTTTTACCGGGTTACTAAAAGCATCCACGACTACCGCTGTAACAGTACTTGAATTACCAGTTGAAACACTGGCAGGCGTTGCACTTAAACTGATTGACGCGGGTTCAGTCGCTACGAATTCAACTTCAAACTGTGATGCAGGGTCAGCATCAGTCGAGTCTGTAAAGGAAACAGTTGCAGGACCGGCACTATTAGACGAAAGCTCAACAGACGCTATACCTTCTGCATCAGTGAGAGCATCAATACTACTGGACCCGGCCGTGCCACCACCAACAGCCCTTAAAACCCCGGCAGTGGTTGAGAAGCGCATAAACTGACCTGCAACTGGTAAGCCGTTGCTGGTCCACTGAACCTGAAAGGGAGAAAACTCACTGACAGGCATATTATTGTAAGAGCCAGGTACAACTGTCAGGACATCGGCCGCAACCTGAAGATTATGTTGCGCGACAACGGTGCTATCGAGCGCGGATACATTGACAACATCAGTACCCATCACACTGCTTACCGTAATGGTGGCCTTACCGTTCGCATCGGTCACAGCCGTTGCTGGCGAAATCGCGTTGCCAACAGAAGAGGTAATAGACAACACTTCGTTAGGAATAGGCTGCTCAGTACCACCAACTAAAGTAATTTCAAGCTCAGCAACATCGCCACTAACCAAAGCAGTGGGTCCTGCAACACTTATCTTGCTGCCTTCTGTTGTGATAAGAACTTCGCCAGACTGATCATCCAGTACAGCAGTCACAACGATGTTCTGATTACGAAAGTCGCCAGCAAGACTAAGTTCAGCGGTTGCCTGCCCTGCTTCATTGGTAACACTTGAAATATTTTGCAGCACACCACCAGTAGAAGAAAAAATCACTTCCTGATCCGCCAGTACCCGATTGTTTTCATCTGTAACAAGGGTAGTGATGCGAGCCACTTCATTACCACCGGTCTCAATCACTGACTCGTTGCTGATTACACGCAGTCGAACCGGGGTCACAATTGCCTGGACATTTTCAGCTACTGGAAGTTCAAGGTCACTCACAGCAGTACCATCAAGGGCACTTGCCCGAATTACATCCGCACCTGCTGATGTAGTCATCGAAACATTGACCACACCCAGTGCACTGGTCACTGCAGAAGTTTGACTGAAAGAATTTCCAGCCAGCGAGCTAAATTGAATCAACTCATTGGGAATCGGCGTACCGGCACCAGACAGCAAAGTAAATTCAAGATCAGCTGTATCACCGACAACCAGATCTTCCGGTGCCACCATGGTCACCGCTGAACCTTGTGCAACCACTGCAATTTCATCAACCACATCTTCAACACTTGCTGATACAAATATATTTTTATTGATAAAGTCTCCGACCAGATTTAGCTCAGCTGTTGCCTCGCCGGACTCATTCGTAGTTGCAACAATGTTCTGCAGCACTCCGGTATCACTGCTGAAGTTTACCTCATGACCCGGGATCGCACGGTTCTGATCGTCAGTAACAATTGCAGTGATAATTGCATTCTCAGCATCACCAGTTAACAATGCAGGAGGATTACTGAAAACACGAATGTTCTCGGCATCAACCGGCGGAATCACTACTCCAACCTCTGTATCAGAATTGTCATCCTCATCCGTTGCAGCGCCAATTGAAAGATCATCACCATCGATGGTCGTCACACTGCTGTCGTCGTCTGAAGTACGACTCGAACACCCCCCAAGAAAGAGGGCTGTGACCATTAGTAGAGCTATAGTTTTTTTCATTGTTGTTCTCTTCGAACTTACACAAGCAATATGTTCAGCGGCAGGAGTGCTAATCAGTACTTACCAAAATAGTGATGGAAACCTATACCCATTGAACTCGCAGTATCTCCACCACCCATGTAGGAATACTCGACGTTTAACGCTGTTCGCTTAGTGCCAAACAGATTCAAACCGAACGCTGCAGCAATTCCAGCAGTGCTATCTGCATCTACATCGTCGCTGTGCAGACGAATACCGGCACCGGCACTGGCGTAGGCCATGATGTTGTCGTTCCAGGTATAGTGATAACGCAGCATGCCCGCGGCATAGCGCGATACCGGGTCCTGAAACAGACTGGCTGGCTGGTCTGAACCAAGCCCAATTCGTGCTTCAAGCGAGATGCCCCACTTGAAGAAGAAGCCCAGCGTGCCATTGAGCGTACCGACATCATCACCGGCTTCACCAACTCCGTCGATATCGCCGTTTGCGGCCTGCAGCCCAATGTAAAAATTCTTTTTGTTGAAGTCTTCGCGCGGGTTGAAATCGCGCAAATAATCGAGCGTGTTTGCGTCAGCTGCACCACACGCTAACAGCAGCGAAACTGCCGCACTGGCTATAGTTTTTTTCATCGGGTTGTCTCCGCTCTAATTTCTCGTTCTGTGGATCTTGATTACTGTGGTGCAAGATCCGTTATTCACCTGAATCCGGACGTCACTGCACAATTTCGTGCCTCTCCTATCGTCGACGGCAAGAAGCGGCGCAAACTTTAGAGAAAAGTTTTAAACAGGCAGATCAATCCATATGAAATTACAAAGCTTTTGCCCGATACGGCCGGAATCAGGTAGATCCGGGATAAATACTGGCGAAGAAAACGCCGGCCAAGAAAACAAAGGAGAGGATCAAATTCGAAGCGTTAATTGATCGCAATACAGCGTTTCAGGAATGAGACTTATAATCTTGACGCTAAATTCAGGATCTAATTCTTTTGAAACTCAGAATTCCCTATCTGCTCGCGACATTTGTCGCAATAGCATCATGCCTCTACCTCGCAGATACACGCAGCCTAAAGGCAGCGCCGCTGGTAAATATTCATACGATTTCGGGCGAATCCATTGATCTGGCATTGCCCGATGGTAAAACCAGGCTAATCACTTTCTGGGCGCCAGATTGCCCGATCAGTGAGCGCAATATCCCGTCAGTAAAATGGCTGCAGGAGCATTTCGCGCATGAAGCATTCGAAGTAGTCGCGATCGCGATGCCCTATTCAAAGCCGGCACAGATCAATTCTTATGTTGAAAAACACGCAATTAGCTACCCGGTTGCACACGACAGTAACAGCGAGATGACCGATGCTTTTCCGGGTGTCAGATTCACTCCGACTACCTTCCTGATAGATGTTGATGGCAATATCATTTGGAAACACATCGGTAGAATGAAAGGTAGTGAAGCAAAAGCACAGATAGCCGATGCTCTGCAGCCTCAGCAGCTAGCTAAGCGATAGGTCAGAACACCCAGACGTCACCTAAAACTCCTGGTGATCCTCCTACGGGAGAGTGTCGTCAAAGTATTTTTTGAAATCCTATTCGACTATATTTTAAGACACGTACCCAAAGCCAAAGTCACTCTCCCTATGGGAGAGTCCAATGCGTAGTTTGCATTGGGAGAGGGATACCTTTGCCCGAGTAAGTGCCCGAGCACAACTCACTGCGCCTGATAAGGCACAACTTGCTCTAATTCCAGCGTGTAACCGGCTTCAGCCAGATCACTGGTCGTGGTTTCAGCCCGCAACACACCAATTGCAAAGACCGGGTCATAGGTATTTTCGATTTGTATTGGTGATTCGAGCTTTGCATGTACTACCTGATTTGCAGGTGGAGGCGGTGTATGGATACACGCGCCATAGTAAGGCACTAAAAGAAACTCGTTAAGTTCGGTCTGCCCGTCAAACTCCAGTGGCACGACATAACCCGGAATCTTAACTCTCCTGCCATCGAGCTCTTCAACCGTCGGCGCATAAGACATCGCAGTTTCAAGCTCTTCAAGCTGCTTGTTTGATTCTTCGCTGCCATCAAAGAGTTTATCAATCTCTTCACGAGTCATATTTACCATAGGATTTTCTGGTGGCTGAAATCCCTCCGGCACCATCTCTTCCCAATTTAACTGCTGTGCATCTGTCGCGACTTCTTCAGTCTTATCGAGCTTGCCCCACCATGCATGACCAACAGTAAACCCTCCAATCAACAATGTGATTGCAGTCGCCAAAACGCCGATTTGCAGAATTTTCTTGTTAGCCATTAACATTTCCTTTCACAATACTTTCGCCAGCATTTAGTAGTTGCCAAACCTGATCACTATAAACGCTGCGCCATACCATCGGCCACTGATTGCCGATAGGCCCGCCATGCCGGCAGACAGCCAACTGCGACTCCGGCCACAAAAACCAGCAGCAATATCATCAGGTCGCGGCCATCAGGTAACGACAGACTCAGGTCAATCCCAAACCGGGACTGAGCCCAGACAGATACTATACCCACCACCAGATAATGTACCAACGCGCCAATCGCTATTCCGATTGCACTCAAAAGTGCGGACTCGGCACACAACAACCGGAAAATGTGGCCGGGCCGTGCTCCGGATGCACGAAGAATGGCCATTTCACGCCGACGTTCATTCAGACCCGCAAACAGCACAGAGACCAGATTAACCAGACCCGCAAGCAAAACAAAAGACGAAATCACCAACAGCGCATTTTCAAAGACCCTTACCAGCGACCAAAGTTCCGTCATTGCAACACCAGGCAGAATGGCTAATAACGGCTCCTCACGATAAGTATTGATAGCACGTTGTTCACGAAACACTGT
>CALIHW010000128.1 GCA_938020525.1 uncultured Granulosicoccaceae bacterium
AAGGTGTTTTTTGCCAAATCGATACCGATCAGTTTAAGATGTTTCATGGGCGCTTTCTCCGTTAAATGGTTTTGTTAACACGCTACCATTTTGGCACATTGTGATGCCGGTAAGGAGGGAGCGTCCATACCATCACCCTAATGTATTAAGGTTGATTGTCAAGCTTCCATTCATCACCAATAATCGGATCATATTCGTCCAGATCATTATCACTTTCGTCCCGCTCCCACGAATAGGTTTTTGCTAAGGATTTCGGATCCCACTTGCGAAACAACAACGCGCAGACTATGCCACTCAGCGCACCAGCTGAATGATATTCATAAGATACGCCCGGCTCCTGCGGGAAGACCGACCAGATCATCGTGCCATACATAAAAAACGCGACGGTTAACAACACACTTGATCTTTTATCGCGTCGCAGAATGCCTACCGCCAATAAGTAGAAAAATACTCCGTGGGTTATACCACTCGCACCAATGTGATAGCTCTCTCTGGCAAACAACCACACCAGCAGACCGGACGCTATCCAAACAATCGTCAGAACCCACCAGCGGGATCTTGGATATCCATAGATCAACATGCTTCCCAATAGCAGCACAGGTAACGTATTGCTCAAAAGGTGCTGAAAGGATCCATGTATCAAAGGCGCTGCAATAATCCCAAACAGCCCACTGAGAGTCTGCGGAAACACCCCCATGTTGGAAATGCTCACACCCAGCACTGATTCACAAAGCTTGATCATCCAGAGCATCAGTGCAAAGAGCACAGTCAGCGTAATGCATTCACGCAAGGAGAGGTTTTTGTCCATGCCATCATTCTGGGGCAAAACGGATTTTTTTAAAGAGATACCGTGCCAGAACCAACAAGTTCTGCGCGTCACCCGGCAATTACCCGTGGAGATACAATAGCAGTGGACAATATCACGCAGGGCTGTATCGTCTCATTGGCTAAGCCGTGCTCAATGGCCAAACCGCAGAATTAGTCAGTCGAGGAGGACATTGACCATCTCGACAAACCCATACCCACCTTTGTTAGTTGTTATATAGGCGGGGGTGAATTCCATATTGGATAAAAACCGCTGTACGTTGGCAACACCAACCGACACCGGGAAACGTTCAAACATGGATTCATCGTTGGGTGAATCACCAATAAAAAGGCAATTGGCAGGATCGATCTCGCGATCATCCAACCAACGCATAGCCGTTGATGCTTTTGAGTGGTTCCCCATCCAGACGTTAATGTGAATGGAGCTGCGACGGGCTGCTACATTTTGATTTAGCAGCCATTGTGTCGCCGCCTCTGCGATGGACTCCTTCACTGTGACTGCCTGGCCAATGTCGAAAGCCACGTCAGTTAAACGGAATGGTTGATCCTGGGTGAATCGTACCTCCGGAAAGCGTTCCGATAACTCATTGCCAAGCTGCATCAGCTGCTGTAGATCATGATCGACGGCTGCTGTATCTTTTACAAAATGCGTTGTCACTATCTGTCGATCATCCATTTCCATAAACACCGCACCATTCTCCCCTATGATGTGATTTATCGGCCAGGTTTTGATCAGGCAGTCGCACCAACCTGCACTTGCGCCAGTGACGGGAACCACTTCGATACCGGCTTTTTGAAGTAATACCAGCGCACTGTAGGTCTCCACCGGTAGTACACCATCACACGTCAGTGTGTCATCTACATCACTGAACACCACTATCGGCTTCGGCAAAAACTCAGTTGGCAACGGATCGGGTGTCGTTGCATGATTACTTTTACTCACAAACTAAGCTCGATCAACACCGGTTGATGATCGGACGCTTTTGTCCGAGCATCCACCTTAAAATTTATGGTTTCGTTTGCGATGCTTTCAGCCGCAGGAAAATAGTCCCTCACATGTGGGCCATATGGCCATTGCGCAACATCAAAACACCCGCACATAGGTTCACGCTGATGAATATTCCCTGTGAGAATTTTCACTATTTGATTCCAGCCTGCATAAACGACTGCACAAACTGTCGTTGAAATAGTATGAATAGTATTAACAACGGTCCGACTGATATCAATGTGCCGGCTGAAATAATCGACCAGTCGACTCCCGATTCAGGTGCACCGAAAATCGACATGCCAACCGTTAGCGGTCTGCTCTTTTCAGTATTGGTAACCACCAGTGGCCATAAGAAGTTATTCCAGTGGTAGCTGATCGACACCAGAGAAAACGCCAGGTAAGTAGGCTTGGCAAGTGGCACATAGACTTTCCATATGATTGCCAGCAAGGAACAACCTTCAATTTTGGCTGCATTCTCGAGATCCTCCGGCACTGTTTTAAAAGTTTGCCGAAGTAAAAAGATGCCAAAGGCACTGGCAAAATATGGCAGAGCTACACCCCAATAAGTATCGATAAGATTCAAGCCAGCCAACGTCTGGTAATTTTCTACAATCAGAATTTCCGGCACGACCATGAGCTGCATTAGCACGAGCGCAAAAATCACACCTCGCCCGAAGAACTCCATGCGAGCCAGCGCGTAGGCCGCCAATGTACATAAGACCAACTGCCCTGCCAGAATTAACATCGTTATTGCAATAGTGTTGATCATATAGCGCAGAAAAGGTGCTTGATCCCAAGCCTCAATAAAGTTCTGCATCGTTAAAGGTGCGAACAACGAGAATTTTGTAGCAAACTCCGGCGGGTGAATAGCTGCCCATATTGCGTAGATCAACGGAAAAAACCAGATCACCCCAAGTATCCAGGCCATTGCGACTGAAACAAAATGCGTAAGCCGACTCATCGATAATGCACCCGCTTTTCAATCACTCCGAATTGCACCAGGGCAAGCACCACCAGAATAGATAACAACAATACCGTAAGAGCCGCGGCGTAAGCCGTATCAAAGAAACTGAAAGCGTTTTCAAATATGTAGTACAGCAACAGATTACTGGCGTTATTCGGGCCGCCTTTGGTCAGAATAAACAGGTGATCGACCAATTTAAACGCATTTAATAATGCATTGACTAAAACAAACAGAGTTGTTGGCATAAGCAAGGGAAAAGTAATGCGCTTGAATACTGTCCACTTACTGGCATTCTCAATAGCAGCCGCATGGTAAAGGTTACTATCTATCGTCTGCAGTGCGGCCAGATAGAAAATCATGAAGAACCCCGCCTCCTTCCAGATAGTCATGGCCATCAAACTATACAAAGCAACCGACGGGTCTCCCAGCCAGTTAATCCCACCGTGACCAACCAAACCCAGAAGCTTATTTAACAACCCGATCTCCGGGCTGTAGAAAAACAACCAGATATTGGCCACAGAAATCATAGGCAATACAGTCGGCGTAAAGTAAGCAGTGCGCAGAATACCGCGACCCACCATTTTGCTGTTGACCCAAAGTGCCATGGCAATCGCCAATATAATAGACACAGGTACAGTAATCGCTGCATACAGAAAGCTGTTGAACAATACCTGCATTAACACATCATCTTCTAAAAGAAAACGATAGTTATCAAGACTGGCCTTGCCTTCCCAACGCGTGCCGAACCCAAAAAAGCTTCGGGCAATTGTCTTGATCACCGGATAGTGGGTAAACGCAACTAGCAGGCACAGCGCTGGCAACAGAAGCAGCCAGGCATGAATTTGTCTTGATGAGCGCATTAGGCGATGGCAACCGGACGCAGAAATAACATAGCGCTATTTCTGCGTCATGAGGTGCTTACTTGTACCGAGACAAGATTCTTTCAGCCTGCTTCTGCGCACTGTCCAATGCTTCTTCTGCAGTGCTTTGACCAGACAGCACTGATTGAATCGCATCGTCCAGCAACTTCCTGACTCGACCTGCCTGGTGAGTAGAAAGTTCTGCTGTTGCATGTTGCAACTGATCTCGTGCGATAGCCGCCGGCGGGAATGTCTTAACGTACTCAGCCAACTCAGGCGTATCATAGGCGGCAGGACTCACCCCCATATAACCTGTTTCGATGCTCCACTTTTCCGCTTGCTCCGGGCTGGTCATAAAACGTATAAGCTTCAACGACGCAGCACGCTCTTCTTCAGTGGCGTCCTTGAAGATATAGAAGTTACCACCACCGGTCGGTGAACCCAATTCACTACCCGCAGGGAGCATCGCCACACCAAAATCGAAAGTCGCGTTGTTCTTGACGGTAGTCAGGTTACCGGTTGAGTGCCACATGATGGCTGTTTTCTCTTCGAGAAAGTTCTGCCTTAATGTGCCCCACTCAATGATACCTTCAGGCATCACTGCATGCTTGCTGCCAAGATCCTTCCAGAAGTTCAGCGCGTCAACAACTTTGGGGTCATTAAAGTAAGTCTCGTTACCTTCCTGATTCATCAGTACCCGGCCCTGTTGTTTGGTTAATGCACCAAACATCCAGTACTGGTAACCGGTTGAAGGAATCATCGCACCCCAGGTTTCGACATTGCCATCAGCATTCTTTTTGGTTAACGCTGCACCGACTTCAGCCAGCTCTTCCCAACTGGTCGGTGGCTTTTCAGGATCAAGCCCCGCTTCACGAAACATATCTTTGTTGTAGTACATCACAATAGTAGAACGCTGGAACGGTACCCCGTAGGTTTTACCGTCTACCTTGCCGTTCTCCATCAGTGCCGGATAAAAACTGTCCAGCCATTGTTTTTCTTCATCTGATGTGACCACATCATCAAACGGCACAATAGCGTCCAGATCCATCAGTTCGTGCACATCAATTGAGAACATTACTGACAATTGCGCCGGATCACCACTTTGCAATGCCGCCAGCGCCTTAACACGGGCGTCGTTATAGTTGCCTGCGTAAATAGCGTTGACATCAATATCAGGATTAGCGGTTTCAAAATCAGCGACAATGCCATCGACAATCTTGGTCAGTGCTCCACCCACCGCTACCGGGTAGAACATTGTCAGTTCGGTTTCAGCCAAAGCAGGTGCCGTCACCGCAAAAATTGCAGCAGCCGCTGCAGTACGTTTTAGCGCGTTTAACCACATGTTAAATTCCTCCGGAATAAGTGTTGTTGTTACTGCTGGTGAATTGGAATGGCGGTACAGAGTTTCGATCAACTCTCTGACCGCTTTGTTTATCAAAGAAGTGCTCGGCCTCAGGCAGCCATTGCAATTGAACACGACTGCCTTCCTGCAAGCTACGTTTACCCGGCAGACATGCCCTGATCACAGAGCCTTGATAGTCAGTGGTGACAATAGTTTCTGAACCCTGGTAGTCACACTCGCGCACGATCACATCAACACCGTTGCCGTTACCATCGGTGACTGCGACATCCTCGGGTCTTACCCCAAGCTGAAAATCGTTGTGTGATACAAGATTCATTGGCGGGTGTCCGATAAACGATGCTACGAACGTAGAGCCTGGTTCGTTATAGAAACTCTCAGGCACTGCTGCCTGCTCTACGCGCCCTTCATTGAGAAGGATGATCCTGTCGGCCATGCTCATTGCTTCGATCTGATCATGGGTCACATAGACAACCGTCAAACCCAGCTTCTTTTGCAGCGAGCGTATCTCTGATCGCATATCAGCCCGAAGCTTGGTATCAAGGTTGGATAGCGGCTCGTCCATCAGACATAACGGTGCGTTGGAGACGATGCTGCGTGCTAATGCTACTCGTTGGGACTGACCACCTGAGAGCTGCCCCGGCTTTTTATTCAGATGCGGCTCCAGATCAACCATCGCGACCGCGCTTGCCAAACGAGTTTTTTGTTCCTTTTTAGCTACTTTACGAGCTTTTAAACCGAATAGAATATTCTCCTTAACTGAAAGATGTGGAAACAATGCGTAGGATTGAAACACCATGGATAGATTGCGCTTGCCGGGTGTTTTAGCCAACACATCGCTGCCATCAATTTCAATACTGCCGGCATCAGGCTGTTCAAGTCCTGCGATCATTTTAAGCGTGGTTGATTTTCCACAGCCACTCGGACCCAGCAATGCAACGAACTCGCCTTTGTTCACTTCAAAGCTGATATCGTCCACCGCGGCAACTGAATCATAAATGCGACGCAAACCTGCTACGCGTAGAAAACTCGACATCAGTTTGACTCTGCCACTTTTACAGCCAGCGTCGCTTCCATTGGTTGCGTTTCATCGGGCCTGGTTTCAACAGGCCTGGTCTCAACTGGCAGATCTGCCTCATCACACAGTGTTTTAAGCTCTGGTGAAACCGAGTCGGTTAGAAACAAATCGAATTCCTTTAAGTGACCGCTTTTAACCGGTGCACTGCGGAGAAACTTGTGATGGTCAGCTACGAGGATGCTTTTCTCACAGTTTTCCAAAATCGCTTTAAACAAATAAGACTCTTCACTGGAAAAGTTAAGCAAGTCCCCGGACTCTGAAATACCAGCAACACCACAGATTCCGAAGTTCACCTGAAAATTTCTAAACTGCGAGGTTGCCTCTTCGCCGACGATATCTTCATCTGTATGTCGTACCCTGCCACCGACCACATAAGTTTCAATATTCGGGTTGCCGCACAACGTGAGCGCTGCATTAAGGTTGTTCGTAATAACCTTAAGATCAGTGTGATAAATCAGGTGTTCTGCGATTTGACTTGGCGTTGTGCCAATACCTAAAAACAAACTAGCGCCATTTGGAATATGCGCGGCAGTCAGTCTGGCGACATGTTTTTTTTCTTCAAGATTAATCACCTGCCGATTGGTAAACGACAAATTGCGGCTTTGCGTCGGCAGCGTAATACCGCCATGCACTCGCCGCACAACACCCAGATCACTGAGTTCGTTGAGATCTTTACGGATGGTTTGCACTGAAACATCAAAACTTTCAGTCAACTCACTACTGGAGAGCGTGCCACCACGACTGGTAAGAAACTCAATAATCTGTGTCTGACGTTCGGACAGTTGCATGTTTACGGACTGTAGTTGCGTGTTTCGTATGAAATTAGAATACTTTCGTAAGATGGTATATTCTATTTCGTATGAAATACAGGCTTTTTGGCAGCAAATTTAAAATATGACTTTTTATCTATATATTTCATAAACTTGTATTCAAACGTTGTCGATTCATGCAAACTGAATCGACGATAACAGTTGAACAAAAATCGTCGCCGCCGGGTGCAAGGAACTCTTGGAAATAATACTGCTGCTGATCAACGTCACTGGGGCTATCGCACTGCTGCTCTGGTCTGTACGAATGGTTAGAACCGGCTTCGAACGCGCTAAAGGTGACAGGCTGGGCGCTGCCATCAGGCGCTCTGCCAACGGTCGCATCAAGGCCGCTATGATGGGTACCGGTGTGGCTTTACTTCTACAAAGCTCCACCGCTGTGGCGGTACTGGCCGCGGGATTCGCAGCGACTGACTTTATCAGTGTAAGCCAGGGTATCGCACTATTACTGGGAGCCGACCTGGGCTCTGCGATCGTTGCACAAATTCTCTCATTTAACGTGCAGGTTTTTATTCCACTGCTTTTGACAGTAGGCGGGTTGTTGTTTTTCAAAGGCCGCACCGGTTACACACGACACATCGGGCGTATCGTGCTTGGTATCGGATTAATTCTTATTTCACTTCAGCAGTTAGGCAACGCCACTATTCCACTGAAAGACAGTTTGTTCCTGGTTGATGTAATGCACTACTTAAACACCGACTTGTTAACATCTTTTCTGATCGGCGCTTTGATTACCTGGTTACTGCATTCAAGTGTTGCGTCCGTTCTGCTGATAGCAACACTAGTTGCACAGTCTGTTGTACCTTTCGGCGCTGCGATCGGCTATGTAATTGGCGCAAACATCGGCAGTGGATTGACTGCCATGACACTGACTCGTGAGCAACCTCCTGAGGGGCGGCGCATTCCTTTTGCTAACCTGTCGTTCAAGATGTTAATGGCTGCAATTGTTTTACTGTATCTGACTTTTAGACCGTTCACCCAACCCGCCTCTGCAGCAGATGCTGCAACCTGGGTAATTTATGCGCATATGATATTTAACGCTGTCTTGCTGCTGGTTTGTCTGCCACTGGCGGGAATAATGGAAAAAATAACCAAATGGGTCATTCCGGACGATGCACTGATCAATAGTGAATCCAACACTGTTATCGAGCCCAAAACCGCACTGGACCCGACTATTATTCATTCACCACAACTGGCGCTTGCAAGTGCTAGCCGTGAGTGTCTGCGTATGGCGGACATGATTAACGTGATGCTCTCCCCCGTGATGCGTCTGTATGAAAAAGCCGATACACACACCAATCAGCAGATTCTTGATCTGGAGCAGCAGATCAATAAAATGCACCACGATATTAAGCTCTACGTTGCTGATATTGCGGAAGACGGTCTTTCTGAACAGGATAAAAGCCGCAAGATCGCACTAATTAATTTTGCTGTAAACCTGGAATCTGCCGGTGACGTGATTGCCAAAAATCTTCTGCACCTAGCCGAAAATAAAAACCGTGAAGCCCTGACCTTTTCCCCACAAGGCTGGGAAGAACTAATCGAATTGCACAAACAGGTCATCACCAATATGCATCTGTCTTTTAACACGTTTGTATCCGGCAACCTGACTTTTGCCAGACGACTGGTAGAAGAGAAAGACAGGATTCGTATTCTCGAGCAACAAAGTAATGAACATCACTATCAACGACTACAGTCCGGGTCACCTGCCAGTATCGAGACCAGCAACATTCACCTGGAAACTATTCGATCCCTGCGGCAGTTGAACTCGCTTTTCGCAGCAGTGGCCTACCCTATATTAAGCGTTAGTGGTGATCTGCTTGATAGTCGGCTGGCTAAAGCCAGTGAGGCGTAGTCTAGCTTTGCGCCAGACCAATCTTTCTTAAGCTAATAGTAGCTAACTCAACAATTGGTTATTGATCTGTAGCTCTCTCTTTTGTGATACGGTTCTGTTGCAGCGTCAGATTGCAATAAAAAACACAAACGGAGAGGAAAATGCGTATTTACAAGATACTTTTACTTGCGGCAATGAGTTTCCCTGCCAGCGTTATTGCAGACACTACACAATCCGAGACCGTACCACGCGCAACCGTCACAACAGACACAGCCATGGTTTCTGCAGCGAATCCACACGCGGTTCAGGCGGGTGTTGATGTATTGGCCGCTGGTGGCACCGCAGCCGATGCTGCAGTTGCCGTACAAATGATGCTGAATCTGGTAGAGCCACAATCTTCAGGCATAGGTGGTGGCGCTTTCATGCTCTACTGGGATGCAACAGAGGGCAAACTCACCACCTTCGACGGACGTGAGGAAGCCCCCGCCACTGCCACACCCAGCTATTTTCAGGACGCAGATGGTGAACCGCTTAAATGGTGGGATGCTGTTGTCGGTGGTCGCTCAGTGGGTGTGCCAGGTACGCTAAAACTCCTTGAACACGTGCATGGAAAATACGGTAAAGAGGAATGGTCTGATCTGCTTGACCCTGCTATCAGTAAAGCAAGACAAGGCTTTAAAGTATCACCCAGGCTTGCAAAATCCATTGCGGGTGCAGCGGAGCGCAAGCTGGATATGTTTGACTCTACGCGTGAATACTTTTTCAATGAAGACGGTACACCGCTGGCAGCCGGCACTTATCTCACTAACGATGACTTTGCCCGTGCATTAAGAAACATTGCCAGTAACGGATCTGTACCGTTCTACACTGGCCAGATCGCCGAAGACATTGTAGCCGCGGTAAAGACCGAAACTAATCCGGGTGAGATGGAACTGGATGACCTCGCTAACTATGAAGTAGTGGAACGACAGCCGGTCTGTGTACCCTATCGTGCTTATGAAGTCTGCGGCATGGGGCCTCCCACTTCTGGCGGACTCACTATGGGGCAAATTCTGACATTGTTAAGCAACCATGATTTACCTTCAATGGGCCAAACTACCGAGGCCTGGCATCTTTATATAGAAGCCGCGAAACTCGCCTATGCAGACAGAGGCATGTATATGGCAGACTCGGATTTTGTCAGCATGCCTGACGGCTTACTCGACAAGACCTATCTTTCCAATCGCGCTGCGTTGATTGACCCTGCAGCATCGATGGGCAAAGCTGAAGCAGGGTCACCACCAAGCAAAGACGGGTTAAATTTTGCACCCGACCTGCAACCTGAACGCGCGGGTACATCGCACTTTTCAATTGTTGATCAGTTTGGAAATATTATCTCTATGACAACCACAATTGAAACCGGGTTCGGATCACGTGTTATGACCAATGGATTTCTGTTAAACAATGAGCTGACCGATTTCTCATTCAAAGATATGAAAGACGGAAAACCCGTTGCCAATCGAGTCGAAGGCGGTAAACGCCCACGATCCTCGATGTCTCCCACTATCGTTTTAAAAGACGGTGCACCGATTCTGGCGATTGGATCACCCGGTGGATCACGAATCATCAACTACGTTACCCAGAAAGTTATCGCCATACTGGACTGGGAAATGGATCTTCAGGCAGCACTTGATATGCCACACGTTGTCAACCGCAACGGTAAAACTGATCTTGAAGAAGGTACTGCTGCGTTGGATCATCAACCAGCACTGGAAGCACTTGGGCATGAGATCAATGTGCGCGGACTTAACTCCGGACTACATGCCATTGCAATTGTGGACGGTAAGTTGCATGGCGCTGCGGATTCACGCCGTGAAGGTATTGCTGCGGGGTTTTAAATAGTTACGAGAAGTAGCAATCGGGCCTGGTATTTCGATTGCCAACCCTCCTGTGCAATTCCTAATGCAGTGAGACACCCTCTTTTGGGGGTGTCGCAAAAGATGCGGCCTATCGAAACCCCGAATAGCCATTCTCCCTCGGGAGAATCAGAAGCGTTGTGTGCTTCGCAAGAGGGGTGCAGGGTTGCTTAAAGCACCGTTGTAAAAGGAGTGACATAACCCTCCCCGGCGCTTAGACGCCGACCCTCCCAAAGGGAGGGTGTCAAACTGCCTGGGAGTTAGCGTAGAGGGTTTTCTGCCAATGTGTAACGAGCTGTAGCACTTACTCAAACTTAACCAGATACCGCTTAGACCATAACTTCCCAGTTACCCAAAATGCTTTTTGATTGGCGTCATAAGCAATACCGTTTAAAACACTCTCATCGTTACCGGCAGAGTGCTTACTGACCAATTCACTGAAATCATAGTAGTCGGTGACATTACCGGTTGATGGATTAATTTTAACAATTACCGGAGCATGCCATATGTTGGCCCAGATAAAACCTTGCGCAAATTCAAGTTCGTTGATCCGACGCACTGAATGTGGTCCGCTGCGTACCTGTATTTCTCTTTCTACTTTAAACGTTTCAGGATTACGAAAGTAAATCGTATCACTGCCATCGCTCATAATGAGCTGCATGCCATTACTTGCCAGACCCCACCCTTCACCTTCATAGGCATATTCACGCCTAATCTCAAGATCAACGGGATCTATCACAAAAGCTGTACCCTTTTGCCACGTCAACAGATACAGCTCACCATCAAACACAGTTAAACCCTCTGCAAAGAATTCGTCTGCGATGGGTTGTTCCAGAATTGTCGTGTCGCCATCAGGCCTGTACTTACGAACTCTGGATTCGCCATACCCGCCCGCGGACTCAAACATCAGCCCGTCAGACACTTCCAATCCCTGCGTAAAATAGCTTGTATCATGATCAACAGTGTCAAGGAGCTTAAAGCTCGAAGCGTTCTGCGCGCCAGCGGTAGAGGAAAGCAGTACAAGGGATATAAACAAGAATTGAATTTTGCGCATGCTGTCAGTTTATCAAACCCGATTACCAACTACACGCGATCTCGCTATCGCAAACTTAAAAAGAGCTTGAAACAAGTCTCAATCAATACACTGAAAATCCCGTAGGGCGCATAAGTCGGAGGCGTATACACTAGTGATATAAAGTTGGATGTGCTGTCGCTTATAAAAGACGAGTTTTCGCTCAGACGCACGACTTGAAATCTGCCGATTGTTTTCCCCTCTTACAAAGCAGACTACGCTTTGCATTCTCCCAGGGAGAATGGCTATTACTGACTCTGTTTAAGCGATTTGCAAGTAAAAAAACACCCTCCCTATGGGGGCTCTTCTGCAATATTAGTGGCCAAAACGGCAACAATTAGTTAGCGTTTGGCTATGAAAAATCTCCCCAAACACTACGCTGAGCTCATCGGATTGGACAAGAACTGGAAAGTCTCAGATGTGGAGC
>CALIHW010000129.1 GCA_938020525.1 uncultured Granulosicoccaceae bacterium
GTGCTGCTTTTGTCATTCTCCCTGGGGAGAATCCGGCGTGTAGTTTGCGCCGGAAGAGGGGTGTGTCTGGTTAGATATGCAATAAGACTTCGAGCTTAAACTTTGAATTTATTTCCAAAAGTATCCCTCTCCCAATGCAAACAACGCATTGGACTCTCCCATAGGGAGAGTGACTTGGCTTTGGGTACGTGTATCAAAATATAGTCGAACAGGATTTCAAAAAATGCTTTGACGACACCCTCCCGGGGAGAATTCGGCGTGTAATTTGTGCCGGAATAGGGGTGTGTCTGGTTAGATACTCAATAAGACTTCGAGCTTAAACTTTGAATTTATTGCCAAAAGTATCCCTCTCCCAATGCAATCTACGCATTGGACTCTCCCATAGGGAGAGTGACTTGGCTTTGGGTATGTGTCTTAAAATATAATCGAACAGGATTTCAAAAATGCTTTGACGACACCCTCATTGGAAGAAGTACGTACAGGAGCTGTTGTGTGGCAGTGCATGGATACATGTGGGCCGGTCTTTTTTGATTCAGGCTTGATTGTGAAGCCTCCTCTAATTTGCTCAGTATCTAACGGGTTGTCGTGAGCCTGATGTGAGTCAAGCGCTTATGCGGCGCCTGACAGCGACTGTGTTCTCTCCTGACGATCGTCCAGAGTATTCGTATAAGCGGTTATCATTTGCTTCGCTCTCAAGCTCCAGTCATATCGATCACACGCAACTTTACGAAGTTGAGGGCGGATTTCTTTGAAAGAAGGGTTCGACAATATGCTATTCAGGTTGGTAGCCATTGCGCTAATTCGTTGTTCATTGTTCATCGGAATACGCATAACAGATAGCAGATCTTCCGGTATCACATCTGACAGCTCATCTATGCCATCGGTAAAACCACTGAAGTAACTGACCATTGGCAGAACGCCATTTGAGAGTGATTCCATCAGCACAAGCGGATAGGCCTCCGGTACAACTGAAGGGAAAATCGCCAGATCAACAATTGGGAACAGATACTTGAGCTGATCGTGATTCAGGCGTCCAACAAAGTGGACATTGTTCTTCAATCGATCAGAGCATTCCAGCAATTCCTCTGAGTGATGTTCCAGGAAGTATTCAACGTCTTCCCAGGCACCGGTGTTGTCACTGAAATCAAGATCAAACCCCTGGCTTGCCATAGTCTTTAGCATTGGCAGGTTGCGGGTAGACAAAAGATGTACCAGACCTTCCAGTGCCTCTCGGTAGGCGCCGGCACCAACGATCACCAGTTGTAGATCTGGCTGCTTTCTTAGCGCAGTGCACATTGCACACAACAAGCCCTGAATACCTTTGCCTGCGGTGAATGCACCAACAAACAGTAAAACAGGTGAGTTCAGATCAAGCTTGTTGAGTTTTTCTGAAATATTATCGTCCGGAAGTTTCTGAACATAGCTGTTACGGAACTGCGTAACGGCATCGAGCTCGCCTGCATCGAGCTTTTGCTCAAGTTCGCGAGTCAGGTCTTCAGTTTTTCCACCACCGAGCTTCATTGCGATCAGATTATCGAGTGAGCTCTGGCGCTCTTCGTCTGGGCAGCTTGTGAACAGCGCCGTATCTACGCCAACACCGACAATTTGTGACTTTCCATTGATTTCATCTTCAAGCTCAGGATACAGATTGATGATTCGTTGTTTAACTTCATTGTTGCCGATAATCAATCCGTCAGTCAGTTGAATTGAGTCTCGAACTTTATTGAAGTAACGTTCATCGGTTTTTACTGTATATTCAATCGCACTACCGTGCGGGTAGATGATGTACGGTGTGTTTGTTTCACTACATACTTGTTCGGCCACCTGAGGCTGGTAGGTAACATGATTGCAGTGCAACATGTCCAGTTTGTGTTCTGTCAGTATCGCTCTCAGGGCAGTCGCAGAAACCGTGTGATATTCCTCGAGCTCGTTGTTGCTTAAGTTTGAAAAGGATTTAACCAATCCATCTCTTTGTTTGTCGGTAACGTATACCGGCTGCACTGTCGCGTTTGGCAACTCGTGCAGATAGCATAGTGGGTTGTTCAAGGTTGCATCAGCATCGCCATTTGAAAAAAGTATCTCCGCACGCCCTTCAGTATCATAGCGACAGGCTTTGTCGATAAAACCAAGCGATTCAGCATCTGGCTCACGGCATATCAAGTGAACCTCTGCACCCTCTGCCAACAGCGCTTTGGCCAGATAGCGGGTGTATTCGTTACTGCCAGACCCGCCGAGATTGTAACCGTGGAAAAGACCGATTTTCATAGTAGTACCGCTTCAATTCGAGTTTACAGTTGGACCTGGTTGAGCTACAACCGTCCTAAAACGTGCAATATGCAACGCGCAAAAGGCACCAAGTTGCATGCCACGGAATGGACAGAGTTCGCATTCCAGAACAACGGTGATGCATGTTACTGCATTTAGGTCGGTCAGCGGTTTAATCCTTGCAATTCTGACTTCGTCTGCTGCGTGCGTTAAGAAGTGGAAAAACACTCCTGCCTGCACCCCAGAGATCGTGATGTGGATTGCTATGTACATGCCAGAGGTCTGCGCAAGTTCCGCCTTGTGCTTGAAAAATCTAATAATAAAAGAAGTAATGACTAGACATGAGTGAAGTTATGCAACGAAAATACTTTGGTACAGATGGCATTCGTGGTACTGCAAACCAGGGCGCCATGACACCAGAGATAGCACTCAGACTGGGTAAGGCTGCGGGTAGATATTTTAAGTCATCTCCTTACAGACGTCATAACGTTGTCATAGGCAAAGATACCAGACTGTCGGGCTATACCCTTGAGCCTGCATTGGTAGCGGGATTTACCTCTGTTGGTATGGATGTGACTCTGTTTGGCACTATTCCAACACCCGGGGTGGCCATGATGACTCGATCCCTGCGTGCTGATCTGGGTGTAATGATCTCTGCATCACACAATAAGTTTGAAGACAATGGTCTCAAGCTTTTTGGTCCGGACGGATACAAGTTGTCAGATGAAATAGAGCTTGAAATTGAAGCGTTGATGGATGAACCGCTGGATCATAACCTTGCAGCACCTGGAGAACTCGGTCGTACGCACAGAATGGATGAGGCATCATCGCGGTATATTGAAATTGTAAAAGCAACATTCCCGCGTCGATTACGATTGTCAGGGCTACGCATAGTGGTGGATTGCGCTAACGGTGCTGCATACAATGTAGCGCCAACCGCTCTTTATGAGTTAGGTGCCGAGGTGATACCGCTGGGTGTAAAGCCCGATGGGTTTAATATCAACGAAGAAGTCGGTTCAACTGATACTCAGGCTTTAAAAACGGCAGTTCACAAGTATCGGGCCGATATTGGCATTGCACTTGACGGTGACGCTGACCGGTGCATCATTATCGATGAGAAATCAAACGAGATTGATGGAGATCAGCTGATTGCACTGATAGCCCAGCAATGGCAAAAAGCGGGTAAGCTCTCAAAGCCAGGTGTGGTGACTACCGTTATGTCTAATCTTGGACTTGAGCGGTATCTTGAAGAGTTAGGTCTGGCTATGGAGCGCAGTCAGGTGGGGGATCGCTACGTAGTTGAAAAGATGCGCGCTGAAGGTTACAACCTTGGTGGTGAACAATCAGGTCATGTAGTACTTTCGGATTTCTCCACAACTGGAGATGGCATGATCGCAGCACTGCAGATTCTCGCCGCACTTGTGGAATCTGACAAGCCATTGTCAGAGATTGCCAATGTCTTTACGCCTGCACCGCAAAAGCTGATAAATGTCCGGTTTGGTGATAATGATCCTTTAGAGAACGCTAACATCAAGGCATTGATTAAGAAAGTTGATAAAAACCTTGGAAAATCTGGTCGGCTCTTAATACGTAAGTCAGGTACCGAACGACTCGTTCGCGTGATGGCTGAAGCGGAGGATAAAGACAATACGATGGCAGCTGCGGAAGAGATTGCCGAGGCAATTCGAAAGGCCAGTTAACATCTGCGATACCAGTCAGAAGTTGCGACAATCGAGGTGTGTGCTGTTATCAGCTTTTTGATAAATGTTGTCACTCGCAGTTCGTGAGTTTTTACACCTGGATGCATAATGCCACTACAAAGGCCACTACAAAGGCCACTAAAAAGGCCAATAAAAAAGGCAAGTGGAAAGGTCCAGAACAAAGAACCAGGACCAGTTGGTCGCAGATCGCTCGCCATCCTGATTTGTTAAACTGAAATTCAAGTTCTCTATATCTTACTTGAATTGAGTGGGTAGTCTTACGTGGAAGTATCCTGCAGCCAGCGCTATGCGGCGTTCAGTATGAATACCGTAGGCTATTCCCCGGCACGGGATGATGAAGCTCTGTCGATCAGCCATCGAATTTCCTGGATCAATTGTCCGCAACAGCAGGCAATTCCAGTGTGGTTACATAAAAGATTGCTCCGAGCAAGCTGGCGTCCAATCCGCTAGTTTTTAAATACATTGACATACGTATCTACCCTGACGAATACTTTACCTGAGGAAAACTTAATAAGGCAGAATGTTGCGAAATGCTGTTGAAGTGCTCAACGCCCAAAGACCACGCGTGCTGGTGCTCGTTGCGGGGTATGTAACTGCGTTGATGTCTGAGCGTCACCAGATCTTTTACCAAATCGCTTTCCACTGCCTTGGAGAACGGAACAAAGCGCGGCATTTAATTCAGAAGTCTGCCCAGAAGCCTGCCGCTGAGTTACACGTGCAGGCGTTGTCACGGTTGATGGACTGTCGGCTACAGCGGTTTTTGCATACTGATAGCGCAGAGCTTTGCATATGAAGTTATTGCGCGGTTACATTGTAGCTATCGATGCGTTTAATCGTGGTATTGGTCGTGTGATGACGTATGGCATCTTTGCGATGATGGGCATATTGCTGTGGTCCATCATAAGCAAATTCTGGGATCAACCCTCACTGTGGACACTGGAGGCAGCACAGTTCGCCATGGTCGGCTATTTCATTCTTGGTGGTCCGTATGCTTTGCAGATGGGCTCGCACGTCAGAATGGATTTATTTTATGACAACTGGTCGCTCAAAAGAAAAGCGATCACAGATGCAATCACTGTTCTGTGTCTATTGGCCTATTTAGTTGTTTTGCTATGGGGTGCGCTCGGTTCCACCGCTTACTCACTGGGATACTTTGGTTCTGACGCAATCGGTTTTTTTGCAGGGTTGATCAGTGGTAGCGAAGAGCCAGGAACCCTTGAACGTAGCAGAACGATTTGGCGGCCCTATATGTGGCCGATTAAGGTCGTCCTGTGCATTGGCATAGTGATGATGTTATTGCAGGCGGTATCGGAGCTGTTTAAAGACATTTTGCGTATTCGTGGCGAGGTGGTCTGACCATGAGCTATGAAATGATCGCACTGGTGATGTTCGCCTCAATGATGGTGCTGTTGTTTTCCGGTCAAAGAGTTTTTGGTGCAATTGGCTTTGTTGCTGTTATTGCAGCACTCCTGTTGTGGGGTGAGCGAGGTGGGTTTGACATTGCCTTTGCGCAGACAATTAAAGTAATGCGTTGGTACCCGCTGCTGACTGTGCCCATGTTTGTATTTATGGGCTACATCATGTCTGAAAGCGGTATCGCCAATGACCTCTATCGTATGTTTCATGTATGGATGGGTGGTATCAGCGGCGGGCTGGCAATCGGTACTATTGGGCTGATGGTGTTGATATCGGCTATGAATGGTCTGTCTGTGGCGGGTATGGCAATCGGTGCCACTATAGCGCTACCGGAGTTACTGCGAAGGGGGTACGACAAACGCATGGTTACGGGGGTCGTACAAGCGGGGAGTTCGCTCGGCATACTCGTTCCACCGTCGGTAGTGCTGGTGTTGTATGCAATGATTGCTCGACAGCCGGTAGGTCAGCTTTGGCTGGCTGGGGTTGTTCCAGGTTTAATGATGGCAGTGATGTTTGTTATCTATATCGCCGTGCGCTGCAAAATTAATCCGGCACTCGGGCCGGTACTGTCTGAGCAGGAGCGCGATATTCCCGTTGCAGAAAAATACCGTTTACTTTGGGCTGGGTTACTACCGCTGGTGATTTTCTTTGCGATGATGGTGCCATTTGTAAAAGGCTGGACATCCCTTGTAGAAAGCTCTGCAATCGGTGCCATTGCCGCTTTCTTTGCGGCTGTGATTAAAGGACGAATGACTTGGCAGGTCTTCGATACCTCGCTTAAAAATACACTGGGCATTACCTGTATGTTCATGTGGATTATACTGGCAGCACTTGCCTTTGGAGCAGTATTCGATGGTTTGGGGGCAGTAAAAGCCATTGAGAGCCTGTTTACCGAAAAGCTTGGGCTATCACCATGGATGATACTCATTCTGATGCAACTCAGTTTTATAGCAATGGGTACATTTCTCGATGATACCGCCATGCTGGTCATTGTCGCTCCATTATATATACCGCTGGTGGGGTCGCTCGGCTTTGATCTTATCTGGTATGGCGTCTTGTATACCATCACCACACAGGTGGCATATATGACACCACCTTTCGGTTATAACCTTTTTTTGATGCGCGCCATGTCGCCACCTGAAATTACGTTGTCCGACATTTACCGGTCGATTATTCCTTTTGTACTGGTGATGGTATTAGCACTGACTCTAGTCATGGTGTTTCCGCAAATAGCGCTATGGCTGCCGGAAACCGTCTACGGCAAATAACAGACGGATCAGTCAACAGAGGAAATGAAAATGACTGACAGACGATCGTTTATAAAGAAAGCCGCAGTTGCAGTTCCCGCCGCAACGATAATGGGTGCACCTGCAATTGCGCAGTCCAAAATCAAATGGCGTATGCAGACCTACGCAGGTACTGCACTGGCAGAGCATGTTGTTAAACCTGCAATCGATAAGTTCAACAAAATCGCCGGTGATGAGATGGAAATAGAGCTGTTCTTTGCTGACCAGCTGGTGCCTACAGGTGAACTTTTTCAGGCTTTACAGCGGGGCACCATTGATGCGGTTCAGTCGGATGATGACTCTATGGCATCGCCCACAGAAGTAACTGTATTTGGTGGTTACTTTCCATTCGGCAGCCGCTATTCACTCGACGTACCCGTGTTATTTAATCAATACGGACTCAATGAAATCTGGGATGAGGAATACAGTAAGGTCGGGGTGAAGCATATTTCTGCTGGTGCATGGGATCCTTGTCACTTTGCTACTAAAGATCCGATTAACTCTCTGGCAGATCTTAAGGGTAAAAAAGTATTTACATTCCCGACCGCAGGCAGATTTCTTTCTCAGTTCGGTGTAGTACCGGTGACTCTGCCATGGGAAGATATTGAAGTAGCAGTGCAAACCGGTGAACTCGATGGCATTGCCTGGTCTGGTATCACAGAAGACTATACGGTTGGATGGGCCGATGTAACCAACTACTTTCTGACTAACAATATCTCTGGTGCCTGGATTGGTCATTTCTTTGCCAATATGGAGCGTTGGGAAGAGCTGCCAGAACATCTTAAAGAACTGCTTACCGTTTGCATGGAGCAAAGTCACTACTATCGTCAATGGTGGTACTGGGGAGGTGAGTCCGACCTGCGTGTTAATGGCACAAAGATGGAACTCACTTCCATTCCAGATGAAGAATGGGCACAGGTAGAAACAGCAGCAGTCAAGTTCTGGGATGAGATTGCTGCAGAGTCTGAGACCAAAGCTAAGGTAGTAGAGATATTCCGTAGATATAACGACGACATGCAAAAAGCTGGTCGCCCTTATCGTTACGGGTAATCTGTTCAGCTGACTTTGAAAGCCACCCTCCCTTTTTGGGAGGGTTGGGCGCGATAGCGGCTGGGGAGGGTAATTTGAAGCGGCCGGGGAGGGCACTTTGTTCACGCAGGCGGTAGTTGTGTCTGAGCTACTGATCCCTCTTGCAAAGCAAACAACGCTTTGTATTCTCCCGGAGGGAGAATGGCAGTTAGGGGTTTCGCATAACTCAACAACCTAACTTCATCAAAAACACCCTCTCATTGGGAGGGTCGGACGCGGTAGCGGCCGGGGAGGGCACTTTGTTCACGCAGGCGGTAGTTGTGTCTGAGTTACTGATCACTCTTGCAAAGCAAACAACGCTTTGTATTCTCCCGGAG
>CALIHW010000130.1 GCA_938020525.1 uncultured Granulosicoccaceae bacterium
TAGCTCCGGTGTTTTTTGTTTTCTTTATTTTTCAATCGCTTGAAAATAAGTTAACAAATTACACCGGGGCTTTTATTTACAATCACGCCTGATTTAATTCTATCTTTCAATGCCTTAGCGTTTACGGACGGGCACTAGCTACCATCTTTATTGTAAAGTTACTGGCTTTATTTGTAGGTTACCAACTTTAATATCACGCTACTACAGTGGTGAAATGCCGATTCACCGTTAATCGGACAGGTGTGAATCGAGTGTAATTGGTCAGGCACAACGCCAGCGAATGTAAAAGCCGGAGTATTCAAACAATCTGCGCACTGCAAAGTTCGGCATCTCATTTTTTCACCTCATTCCACCAGACTTCCTGCGGCAGTTCCGTCAGCGTGAATATTTCTCCGATGAGCGGGGTGGTAATAGTCGTGCCGAGCGATTTGGCTTTTACAACAGCACGAACAATCGGATCTTTCCAGTTATGCTGTGCCAGATCAAACTTGGCCCAATGAATGGGGATATAGACTTTGCTGTTCAAATCTACAGATGCTTGCACCGACTCTTCCGGCATCATATGAATTTGTTTCCACCCGTCGTTATAAGCACCATTTTCCATGAACGCAATATCAAACGGGCCGTACTCTGTGCCAATCTTTTCAAGCTCATTAAAGTAGCCGGTATCACCACTGAAAAACACACTTCCCGTCGGAGACCTGATCACCCACGAACCCCAAAGCGTTTTAAACCGATTGGTAAATCCCCTGCCGCTGAAGTGTCGGGCCGGTGTGAATGTAAACTCGGTTGAACCGATAGTCTCCGATTGATACCAGTCAAACTCTGTTATCTTATTTTTCGCAACACCCCATCTTTGCAGATGCGCACCAACACCGAGCGGCACCAAAAAAAGAGAAGTTGAGGCTGAAAGCTCAGCTATCGCACGATTATCCAGATGATCATAATGATCGTGCGAAATAACAACGACATCAACTTCCGGCAACGATTCCAATTTCGGTGTCGCTTGCATAGGAAAAGATTTACCAAATACCGGAAGTGGTGATGCCCGGTTAAACACCGGATCTGCCAATACCACCAGAGAATCTGTCTTAAACACAATAGTCGAGTGCCCAAGCCAGGCAAAGCTACCCGCAGACAGTTTGGAACTGTCGAAGCTTATTGACGGCAATGCAGTAACCGGATTTTTACCTTCAGGTGGAAATAAATAGCTGGAGATATTCATAGAATCGGAAGGATCCCTAGTATCTAACTGCGTCTCTACTAAATTAACAAATCGCCCATCCATATAGTTTGGAGATGCTTCAATTCTGCTCAACTCTTCACCGGTCGGGTTGGCACCAAAAGTTGGAGCAAGATATAGGTAGCCAACTGCCGCTATGGAGAGCGCCAACACAAACGCAAACATGCCATTGGCAGCCAGCCTTAGGAAACGCAGAAAATTACCTCGAGGCATAGCTGTTTAGCTCTGTATTAATGCAGAAAGAAGGAGGGAATATTTCGCCAAAGGTCTACCGCATATCTCGCTTCATTACTGAAAATAGGCACTAAATTGCGGGTTGCTCTTAAATATTCCCGCTACCGGTCGATATTACCGCATTTGACTGACGAGGCAGTATGGCCGATTCAAATGGACTTTCATCGGGAGCGCTACTCACCCTCATCCTGCTGTTGAGCGGTTGCAGCGGTGAAAATGCTGATTCACCGTATCAGGCACCGTCTCATCAGGCACCGTCACTCGGACAAACGTTAATCGGCCAGGTTCAAAACCAGCAGACACAAAGCCAGCAACCTGAGACAGACATCCGTTCTGCCCAGCCTTCCAACGCAGAGGATGATTCATCTGCACCGGAAGTAGCTTCAACCAAAGCAGACAACAACAAAACAGACAGCGTAGAGATCACCCCTGAATCTGCTCCACGCCCGGCACCGATCGACGAATTTTCACCTACTGACAGTTTTGCACCTGTGGACATCTATGAGCCAGTAGAAATCACCGATAGCACAGTAGCGACAGATGTAACCCCGGTTATCGATACCGAAGTCTCTACCGACCTCATCAGCCAGGGCAGACCACCCAAACCAACAGCGCCTGAAACTACAGCACCTAAGCCAACAAAGCAGGAACCGACAGCTCAGGTATCGGAACCACAGGAATCACCGGTTGCAATAGCACTGAGAACTGGCAATGCGCTGGTAGTTGAAAATGCCAACGATCTTATCGATGCCACCATCGCACAGATAGAACACAACCGGACCAGATTCGATACCGACATACAAACCCTCTTCGCACTTGATGAAGAAAATAGCATCACCTCCATTGACTGGGACCCAACCCATGATGCAGCCACGCTGATTCCTACCTACGGTGTTAACACAAGCGTGCTGTTCACCAATAACGTCACAACCGATTCAAACACCGTTTACGAAAAGAGCATTGGGGTTATCGGGAATCAACCGACTCGATACATGGCCCTTGGCAGTAACCCGATGAGAAACGGCTTCCGGAACCCTGACTCGGTCAGCCCCTCGATGCACGCATTCATGATCAACAGCATCCACTGGCTGACTAATCCTGAACCAGACCTGCAAACAAATCCAGAAACAACCAACAACAGTGCACTGAATATTGTCATAGCCCATATGGACGACAGTTACTATTTTCCCGATGAAACCGCCACCCGTGCATGGTTGGATGAAAATATTATAAACGGCGTGAACTACAACGAAGAAGATACTTGTGACGATAGCAATCTCAGTCAATGCCTGACGGATGACACTGACCTTTTAATTATTTCGCAGATAGCCAGTGAAAGCACCCTTGCCGACGAGGTTGCAACTACAGTCCGCAAAGCGATGCAGAGCGGTACCCCAGTGCTCTATATGCATCACAATGGCAACATCACCGACCTCGGCCTCGCCCTGTTTAACGAATTAAATATTAGCTACGAATGGGATAACTACTGGAAACGATTGCAGCTATCAAACTACGACATCACCGACTTCCTCGGACAAGTTCCGGACAGCATCATCGCAATACAAACATTGCTTGAACACCTTCTGCAACGAGACTATCAATTTGACTGGAGTCTGTGTGATGACGAAAATTGTAGTGAAGTACCCGGATTGTATTCAGAATTTGAATCAGGTGCATCAGCGGTAAGGTCTATCCTGAATAGGCTGGATAATAACAACCACAATATCTTTACCAATGACGATCAGATTTTCCAAAAACTACTGGCACTTACCGGCGATCACCTGCGCCAGCAAGTCGTTTTTCCGATGGATAAAGTGACTACAGACGACAACACCTTTCTGCGTAGCTACTATGCGGATCACGCAGTCTACTATTCAAGAGACATCAACCCGCCACAGCCAGACATGGGTAACTTCAGCCGCAGCGATTTCAATCATATCGTCCCGGATAACAAGACCGTCTCTGTAGAGAGCAGGCAGCCATTTCGTTCAACCGGCGTCTACGCACTGCCGGGCAAAACGCTGGTAGCCACCCGAACAGACCAAAGTGACGTGGAAGTTCAGTTGTTTGTTAATACACAAAGATCAGGATCAACGCACCAGTGGGCCACTGACGGTTACACACGTCCTAAATTTCTTCGCAGCCCGTCAATATCATTAGCGCCGGGCGAAAGTGTTTCTATGACCAGTCCATACGGCGGACCAGTACAACTCTCATTCAGCACAAATGATCTGCCAGTCGTTATAGATTTCCAGAATGTAGGTGAACACCCACACTGGAATGGAACACAGCACAATACAAAATTCGCACAACAACTCATTGATGGCCACTTCGACTGGGCAGAAATAGTAACACCCGGCTTTGAAGTACACTCAAGCCTTGACAACATGCGTAACTCCGTTAACGACTCCAAATGGGGTGATGCACAGGCGTTAGCTACCGCTACCACCAACTACCTTTACAACTTCCCTCATGTGCTTGCAGGATTTACCGGACACGGCATCGACAGCGTTGATGAAATACATGACTTCGCTGCACGCAAGGGATTTACCATGGAGAATATAGATAAGGTAAAGCATATGAATGCTGATCAGGCGACCTGCGGTTACGGATGCAGCGGTAATCCGTACGATGCCTACTGGTCGTTTGATCCACTTGGTCATGGTGACCTGCATGAACTCGGTCATGGTCTTGAGAAAAAGCGACTTCGGTTTGAAGGCTGGCCCGGCCATGCGTCCACCAATCATTATTCTTACTACACAAAATCGCAGTACTTTAAAAATACCGGTGGTGATCCTGAGTGTCAGAGCCTGCCATTCGAGAATATATTTGACGTACTACAGGCAAGTTGGTTAGCTGACGATCCACAAGCTTACATTCAGCAGAATATGTGGGATAACAATGCCTGGTCCGACGGTGCCGCAATGATTATACAAATGATGATGGCCGCAGAGGATAACGGTGCCCTGCTCGATGGCTGGCATTTGCTCGCAAGACTACACATTATTGAACGGGAATTCTCGCGTGCGCTGTCATCAGATGAACAATGGACTGCGGCGCAACAGAACCTGGGTATGGGTCGGTACACACTGACTCAGGCCAAAGAGATTTCCCGCAACGACTGGCTGCTGATAGCGCTGGGTGTTGCCACTGATCTTGACTGGCGCCACTATCTGACAACGTGGGCGATTCCCTACTCTGTTGAAGCCGCAACTCAGGTCTTAATGTCAGGCTATACAAGTGTTCCAGCTGAATTCTATATCAGTAGCGCTGATGGATACTGCAAAGGTGAGGGATTCGACGGCCGGAAACTCCCGTTGAACGGTACAAACATCTGGCCGAATGATTGAGCGAATGATTAAGCGGCAGGGGCCCAGGAAAAATTATCTAGATTATTCAGGGTCTATCAAAGTCAGAGTCTATAAAATCAGGGCCTGTAAAGTCAGGGTCCATAGACTCAGCGTCAATAAAATCCAGGGTCGGCGTGGTATCGGCAATAGTGCGTGCATCCCCAAGATCTGCAGCACGGGATATCACTCCCTTACCGAACTTTTTTATGCAATCATCAATGGCGTTTTCTAACGCTTTCGGTTTTGCATCCGTTGCAAACATATCAACTTGCTGCGGGTCATTGGCACGAGACAACTCGTAGGCTGCAAGGCCAACCAATCTATACGGGCCATTGTCTTCAAACTGAGACAACAGATCTGCTGCTACCTTAAATAGATGATCAGCACAATCACTCGGCTCAGTTAATCTGCTCTGCCTGCTGAGCAACTTAAATTTATTGGTCTTAAGCTTGACCCGCACACCACCACATCTATAGCTCTTATCACGCAACCTGCGTCCAATACGATCAGCGGAACGCTTTAGATACTGTTCAATCTCATCGCGGCTGGATACATCATGTAACAGCGTTCTTTCCGACCCAATACTACGAGCTTTTCTTCTGCCGGAAACGCGCCGCGGGTCTTGTCCATTGGCCAGTGCCTGAAAGTGAGCAGCTCCATTGCCAAAATTCTGCTTCAAAAAAAATGCATCCGCACGACGCACATCACCAATAGTTAATAACCCGAGTTTATGAAAACGTGGAACCGTCTTTGGCCCGGCACCCCACAGTCTGGATACCGGCAATGGATTAAGCCAGTCGATCGTCTCCTCCGGTAATACCACTGTAATACCATTCGGTTTGTTAAAGTCACTGGCAACCTTTGCAACATACTTGGTTGCAGCTATACCCACAGAAGCCGTTAACCCACCGGTAGCATCGGTGACCGCATCACGGATAAGTCTTGCGATGTTAGCTGGTGTGCCAAAGATTCCTTCAGCACCGGTCATGTCGATAAACGCTTCATCAAGCGAGATAGCTTCAACACTTGGCGAGAAATCCGCAAACGCATTCATAATGGCTTTGGATTGCTCCTGATATCGGTCAAACCGTGGCGGCACAACCAGAGCATCCGGACAACGCCGCATTGCCTCAGCCATTGGCATGGCACTCTTTACCCCGGTCTTGCGCGCTTCGTAGCTGGCAGTCAGCACGACACCACGCAAACTGTTGGGCCCGACAATCAGCCGCCTGCCTCTAAGTGACGGATCATCCAGCTGCTCAACAGATGCATAGAATGCGTCCATATCAGCATGTGCGATCACTCTGGGCCAGGTAGTTGTCATATCGACAGTTTACTGTATATATGACCAGCATAGAAGTGACACAACTCTGCGCCGCATATTGAGCCCGGTTTTAAAATTACTAAAGCAAACACACATGTATGCCGGATTACGCAGATCAGATCCTGCCAATCGGTGTTACAGTTCGCCGTCTTCAAATTAAGAGCACCATCCTGTAATGCGTTTTCGCACCGTTATTCAGCCAATCGCGTTAAGGATCAAGCCGTGACCGGCCTTATATGGGGTTTGCTTGGCGCTGTATTAATTGGTGCATCAGATTGCACAGCACGGGTAACAAGCCAGAGGGTTTCGCTACTGCCACTGATCTTCTGTGTGATGGCGATCTCAACGGTGATACTCACCATTGCTCTGCTCGCTACAGACAGCATGCCTGCATGGCATGCCCGTGCATGGTTTGTATCGGCACTAAGTGGTGCACTTAATATTGCCGCACTGCTATTTTTATACAAAGCACTGGCCTATGGACCGGTAGCGGTCGCCTCCCCTGCTGCATCGAGTTTTGCTGTTTTTCTGGTTGTGTTGAATGCACTTGCAGGTGAACCCTGGACCGTTTATCAGGCTGTATCGGTGGTCATGGTATTTTTAGGCGTAGTGATGTTATCCATCAAATCAGATCCGCAAAACTCCGCAAAAAACCCACAACACCAGTATTCAAAAAAATGGCTGCGCAGAACCAGTCTGTTGGCAACCGGGGCTGCATTGACTATTGCATTCAGGATGTTCTTTGCACAGGAAGCTACTGCAGAACTGGGTTCAACTTCTGCACTTTATCTTAACCGTCTTTTTGCACTGATCACGTGCAGCTTCGCGATACTTTTTACACCCGTCATAGCACGTACCGCAGGTAAAGCATCTGCCCCCAATCAATGGCCTGATCGAAGTATCAGGTGGTTTGTATTGCTGCAGGGAGTGCTTGAAATGGCAGCATTTGCCGCATTTTTATACGGCTCTGAAGGTGACGGCAGAGTTGCTGCTACCATCGGTTTCTCAACCTTTGCTGCTGCCACCACACTGATTGCATGGATCGCACTGAAAGAACCTATCGGCTTATGGCGATTTGGTTGGATTATTTTTATTAGTATCGGGGTAATGATTGCAAGCGTTGGTTAGTAACCAATCTCGTTGCCTGCCCTTGCTGCCTACTCTGGCTACCTGGATCTGGCTACCCTGATCTGGTTACCTGATATCGTAACCTGGTAACGATACTTGATCTGGCGTCTTACTCGTATAAGTAAAGCAATCAACATCAGCCCCCAATAGCTGCCACTTCCGCCGCCACCTGTCGATAGGCTTTCAGCATCATTCATATCACTCAGTGAGTCTGCTGCAGCCCAGAGCAGCATGCCTTCTATTGCCTCTGCAGTTGCTGCGGCACTGGCAGGACTGCCCGCGGCACACAACTCGTCAGAGATACACAGATCAAGCGTGTGCTCACCTTCGGCAATCAGGTGCAACTGACTGCCACGGTCATCACAGTTAAAGCTGCGCACTACGCCGGACATGCTAATGTCAAAAGGTACAGGGCCATTCTCTACATCGCCTGCGAGACCATTACACATTCTGACTGACTGCCGTGATGGCAGCAGACTGTCTGACTCGCCATGCAACATATACATTGGCGGATAGTTTTCCGGCTGCTCAGACACAACCGCAGGTAAAGTATTGTCTATGACTATCGGGTTTTCTAAATCAAACTCTGCCGGTTGCAGGCCCGTTACCCGCTCCATAATGTTTAAACCGGTTTGATTGGTATATTCCCCACGAATGATCTGCCCCCCGAAATCAGTAAAGTCTGTGGGTGCGTAAAACAGTACAGCACGTTCAATTTCTGTTGGTCTTCTGACTGAAAGATAGGCTGCCAGATGCCCGCCTGCAGACTGGCCAAACACCACAGGCTTGCCGGAAGCGCCGTATGTCTCGCCGTTTTGCTGCACCCAGGTAAGAGCATCCTGCACGTCAGTCAGTAACTGATCAAAGCTTGCGTTATGACATTCTGCTGTTCCATCAGAGTTATGCACCAGTCTGTAAAACGGTGCAAACACCGCAAAACCCTGATCAACAAACTGAGTTGCCATGTTTTCTATACCTAAAAAACCGGTACCCCTGTTTTGCCAGCTACCACCATGCAAGGCAATCATTGGCTTCAGGTTTTGAGTGTTCGGACTATCTTTATATATACGCATTTCAAGCGCACAGTTACCGTTGTTATTCCCCTGGGCGTTTTTGAAGTTAACCCGTTGCACATACGGCTGGTTTTTACCTTCTAATGGTAACGCACCAAGATCAAACCGGGTCCCTGGCGATAAGCTCCAGCGCTGTAATTCAAAACTGTTTGATTGCGCATTGCCAAGCCGTTGTGAATCAAGTGCAGTGGCACAAAAATCCGTGAAGCTGGTTGGGTAGTATTCAAACGGGCTGCTACAACTGATATCACTGTAATGTGTGCCCTGCTGGCTTTGATCTGCCAGTACGCAACTACCGTTACGAAGCTCGTAAGCAGGTACAACCGGCAGGTCTGTTTGCAATACACTGGTTATTTCACAAAACGCTGCGTCCTCAAGAATCTCTGTTATACGGTCATCATCTTCAAATATAAGGGCGGCAATAATCTCCAGTCTGTTATCACGCAGGAACTCTGCGGTTAACGGGAATCTTGCTTGTGGCGTAAGTAGGTCAAACAGCGCTTTGATCTGGTCATCGTCAGATGGTGGCAATTCGATATCAAGGAAACCATCAGTCAATTCCTCCATTAAACTCTGATTCAAAGAAGTCTGCAGGTCTGTTACTTCATCGCGCAGAGTGCCGGCACTGAAAAGATCATCGACTTCATCCTGAATGTAGGATTCAAGCGGCCCGCGCAGCAAACTGTCATCAACATCGACTGTGATGTCAGACTCAAACAGCTCACCGGTCAATGTGACTTCCGGTGTAATGCGCAGTGTGCCTTGATCAAGCCATTCCGGATTCAAAGCAATGGATAAATCCAACTGCACATCCAGTGGCCCGATAGCACTGAAATCAAAACTGTCACTGGCAACCTCAACGCAGCTACCCACTCTGAAGCCAAAGATCTGCTGTGCACGACCTACCGCATTGACGTTTGCTGCAACCCTTAAGGACAGCTCAATCGGATCAAACAGAGATTCAATACCGATAGAGATCCCTGTGTCACCGGCCAGCGCGACATCTGTAGTGAGGTTGCGGATCACAGTGCTGGTACAACCGTCTTCCACTGTTTGGTCAGTTACCACATCTTGTAGCAACAACTCGTTACCAGTGAGCTGCAGATCCAGCTCGTCAAACTTGCGCTGGATTTCCTCAAGCAGCAGACGGCCCACAGCATCCGGCTCCGAGCGGCTTGAATTAAGCGCATCGCCGAGATCATCGAGAGTGACCACAACCGTCTCTGCACGCGCGATATTGGCGCTGCAAAGCAGTAACATCAAAGCACCACAGAGGAATGTGCGACCACAGGAAATCAGAACTGGCAGGTTGATGATTCGAACCTCACTTCAAAACCCGTATTATGCCCCTTGAAGCTGTCACAAACTTAAAATAGTCCCAACAAAAGATTGTTTTCATCTGTTGACGAACATACCTCACAAAAGTGTTGCCAAACTCCCTATAATGACGGACTGACGGGAGTAACCCCCAACTCTGTCACATGCTTGACCCTTGCGGCCGCTGAACCCGCACGATCGCCGGCTGACATAGCCAATACCCATTACAAATCGCTGCGGTAATACTACTTTGAATATAGACACGTTCGATCAACTCGCGCTTGGCGAACCCCTCACAAAAGCGTTGAACGACGTCGGCTACGAGAAGCCATCGCCGATTCAGGCGCAGACTATTCCACTACTGTTGAGTGGTACCGACGTGCTCGGTCAGGCGCAAACCGGCACCGGCAAGACTGCTGCATTCGCACTGCCTGCGCTGGCGCAAATAGACCTCGCCAACAAAGCACCACAGGTACTGGTGCTGGCACCGACTCGCGAGCTCGCCATTCAGGTTGCCGAAGCATTCAAAACCTACGCATCACACATGAAAGGATTTCATGTACTACCAGTCTACGGCGGCCAGGACTACCGGGTACAAACCCGTGCACTGGACCGGGGTGTTCATGTGATTGTCGGCACACCGGGCCGCATCATGGATCACATCAGACGTGGCAATATAAAACTTACTCAGTTGAAAACTTTCATCCTTGATGAAGCAGATGAGATGCTGCGTATGGGCTTTATCGACGACGTAGAATGGGTACTCGATAAGCTGCCGGAAAAACGTCAGATGGCCCTCTTTTCTGCCACGATGCCCAGACAGATAGCGCGAATCGCAGAAAAGTATTTGAAGGATCCCGAGATCGTAAAAATCGAGATCAAAACCCGCACGGCAGACACCATAAGACAACGCTTCTGGCCGGTAAGCGGTCGGAACAAGCTCGATGCTCTGACCCGAATTCTTGAAGCGGAAGAAATAGATGCAATGCTGGTCTTCGTGCGCACCAAAACCAGCACGGTTGAAATCTCTGAAAAACTTGAAGCCAGAGGTTACGCCTGTGCACCGTTGAACGGAGACATTCAACAAAAGCAACGTGAACGAACTGTCGAGCATCTAAAGCAAGGCAAGCTGGATATCATTGTAGCGACTGACGTTGCTGCACGCGGACTTGATGTTGCCAGAGTCAGTCACGTTTTAAACTATGATATCCCTTCAGATACTGAAGCTTATATTCACAGAATTGGCCGCACAGGCCGTGCTGGTAGAAGTGGTGAGGCAATTCTTTTTGTTGCTCCGCGTGAAAAACGCATGAAACAAACCATTGAACGCGCCACAGGCAAATCGATCGATCAGATGGAGATGCCCACCACAGATGAAATCAACAAGCAGCGCATTGGCAGATTCAAGCTGCGCATTAACGACACTATTACTAACGAAAATCTCTCGTTCTATGAAACCCTCGTTAACGACTATACAAAAGAATACCCAGAGCAAACCCCGACACAGGTAGCGGCAGCTCTCGCACATCTGCTTCAGGGTGATGTACCGTTTCTGCAGCCCGTCAGTAGCAAACGCCATGACCGGGGTGACCGCAATGACCAGGGCGCTAATCGGTCAGCCAATAGGTCAGAAAGGCAACCAGATCGGCACCGCAAAGGTGATCGTGCATCAGGCCAGTCATTCAAGGATAAACCTGAACGACATAACAGCCATGATCACGTGGGCAAACGCCATAAAGCAGACCAATCAAGTCAGGACAAGGCCAAGCACGAAAAGTCAAAGCATGAAAGGTCGTACGATAAGCCTAAGATACCGATGGAGCATTTCCGCATAGAAGTGGGGCAAATGCACGACGTAAAAGCATCAAACATTGTCGGCGCTATCGCCAATGAAGCAGGTCTTGAAAGCCAGTTTATCGGTACCGTTGAGATTCACGACAAATACAGTACAGTGCAACTCCCTGAAGGTATGCCGAAAGCGATCTTCAAGGATCTAAAAAAAGTCTGGGTATGTGGCCAGAAGCTACAGATCACAAAGATCAAGAGAGAACGTGAAGCGTTCACAAGAAGCAACGACAGCGATCAACACGATAGCCTACCGCACAAAGGCAAACGTCATTCACCTCGCCATACCGATAGCTCAGATGGCGATCAAAGACGTGGATCAAAAGATGGCCGCAGCTCAAAATCATCACCTGGCAGGTTCACCACAAAGAAGCGCCACGCTCCGAACAAGGCAAAAGGCGACAAGTTTGGCGGCGATAAGCCCAAGCGCGATGATACCCGCGGTGAGAATGGCCGCAGTGAAAAGAGTCGCAGTGAAAAAGGCCGCACAGAAAAAAACCACAGCGAAACAGACAGCAGACCCGCAAAACCCGGCAACAATAAGACCAGAAGTGATAATACAAGAAGCGATAAAGCCGGTGCTGGCAAGCCCAAAAGTGGAAAATCTGCCTTTGCTAAAAAACACAACAGCAAGTCAGACGGAAAACGAAAATCTAAAGAGAACGGTCAGAAACACCAAAGCAACAAATCCGTTAAGCGCAAAAAGGAAAGCTCCTGAGCCGGTGTGTTGATAGATCGCTGCCGTTGACATTAGCTCATGGCATTAGCACTATCTGTAAACCCAATTACTGACCTTCGACTGTGAACACGGCCAATAATCAATACAACCGACCTGCACTCGTACTGCGAAGCATGATTTTCTGGGTCTGGATGATCCTCTGTACGCTGGCAATGGCATTGCCGGTGATGTTTGGCTCTCTGATTTCACGCCGTACCGGTTTACAACTCGCCACAGTATGGGCACGACTCAATTTATGGGGTATCAGGTTCTTCTGTGGCTTGAGTTGTAAGGTACATGGAATAGAGAACATTCCGGAACATGGTTGTATTGTGATGTCAAAGCATCAGTCCACTTATGAAACCTACTTCCTCGCCTCTATACTCAAAGACTACGTCTTTGTTGCAAAACGTGCTCTCACACTCATACCGATCTTCGGCTGGTGTATCTATCTGGTTAAATTTATTCTGATTGATCGCAAGTCCGGTCGATCGGCAATCAATCAGATGACTGAACAGTCCCGCACCCATGTTGCCAACGGAACTCATGTAGTTGTGTTTCCAGAGGGTACAAGAATGCCGGTCAACTCAGAGCCCAACTATCGAGCCGGTGGTGCTATCGTTGCTACAACACTCGAAGCTTACATTCTTCCAATTGCACACAACGCGGGTGAGTTCTGGCCCCGTATGGGTTTTATCAAATGGCCTGGTGAAATCACCATGCACATCGGTAAACCAATTAGCTGTAAAGGCAAGACACCTGATCAGGCGTTGAAAGAAACGCAGGACTGGATAGAAAGCAAGATGCAGGAAATCACCGTACTGGATCGATTCCCGTATAAGGGTAACTCGACAGCGGTTGCATAAAAGCCTCAGGAGTTTATGCGACAGCGCCTGCGCTACTGGAGCGAACTCTGTTTGTGCAGTTAGGAGGAAACAGATTAGGTACGGGTGAAAAACTCTGCGCCTTAATTTCAAACACCATTAGTGATAAGATTCCAGCCTGGATAATTCATGAGCCTAATTGCTAAAGACATGGAGCGTCCAGAGGAAATCTGGCTAAACAGGTCGTCCAATCACCTAAGGAAACGGGGCCTGAGAAAACGGGGCCTGAGAAAATGGGGCCTGAGAAAACGGGGTCTGAGAAACGTGGCCCGCCACGTGCCGAAGAGTATGGGCCGAGATGTGACGCCAGATTTTCTTCTGGCGTCGAATAGACAGACCGCTAATTTGAAAAGAGTGTTAAAAAAGTGATTGGGAACTAAGTACATAGCATTTCGCCAAAATTTACTTGTCGCCTGATCAATAATCGAGGCTAGCATCGACTACGCAGATTTCTGCCGCACAGATAGCACCTGGATACCAAACCAGGCATCAAACCAAGTCAGGTTTGGCAGCAAACACAATGAGGAATTTACATGGCAGGTAATGCTGACATCGGAGTCATCGGGCTCGCCGTAATGGGTCAAAATCTGATCCTCAACATGAATGACAATGGTTACCATGTAACAGCCTACAACCGCACCGCCACCAAGACTGATG
>CALIHW010000131.1 GCA_938020525.1 uncultured Granulosicoccaceae bacterium
CTTTAGACTTCATCTCTTTCACAGTACAGTACGAGTCATTGTTTTATTGTTGAGGTGCCTGGAACGATTAATCAATGCAGTCATCTATAATTTCTACTGGGTGCCAGACCTTAATGTTATTGTGATCATTGATTTGTTTACGGCAGCTAAAGCCGTTACTGACGATTCTGGTTTCTGAATCAGATTCTGACACAGCGCTTGCAAGATTTCTTTGATACAGCGTATCTCCGATATAACTGGTAGATTGCTGTATTCCAAACACTCCAGCCATACCGCAGCAGCCGGCTTCGGGCTCTGATAATTCCTCAAAACATTGTTGCATCCATTCAATCTCTACCGGGCTGCCTGATTTACTATGGCAGTGCCTGTGGATAATGCCTCTGGGTAATTTCTTTACGGGTCTAATATCCTTGCTTTGCAGGAATTCTGCTAACGTCATTGTGCGGGATGTAAGGTCGGAAGCTCGCTTATCCTCAGGGAAAAATCGAAGTAGCTCGTCTTTAAAAATCGACAGACAGGAGGGTTCAAGAACAATAACATTTGAGCTCGCGGGCAGGGTGTTGTAGAAGCTGTCCAGTATCGATTGCAGTTGCGATTTGGCTTGATCAAGGAATCCATGTTCATATAAAGGTCTGCCGCAACAAAAGTGTTGTTTAGCAATATGGACTTCAAAACCGCATCGTTCCAGTAGTGATACTGCTGTAGTTAGCACCTGTGGCTGGTAGGCGTTGTTGATACTATCTACCCAGAGCACAACCGGGTTTCCGCTTCCAAACTTGTAAAACAAGCCGTTTTCGGAAAGAGAGGTGCTGCTTAAGCCGGAACTAAACGGGTCTTCAGCAAGCCTTGGTAACTCTTTATCCTTGTGTATACCTAACCGTGACAAAAAATATTTACCCGATGGACCCTTGAGCAGAGCATTGAATAATCGAGGGCTGCGAATCAGGTACGGCAACCATTTTCCAGCCTTGCCAAATACCTGGTGATGCAGCGGTCGTTTTTTGTTTTTGTAATGCTGTGCCATGAATTCGGCTTTGTATGCTGCAATATCCACCTGTGTCGGGCATTCTGTTTTACAGGCTTTGCATGACAGACAATGCTCCAGCGATTCTGCAATGTCTTTATTGTTAAACCCATCATCTATTAGCTCGCCTCTGAGCAACTCATGTAACAGATGGGCTCGACCGCGGGTAGAGAATCTTTCTTCGCCGGTTGCCTGGTAGCTGGGGCACATTGCACCAGATTGTGCACGGCACTTTCCCATACCAATACATCGTTCAGTACTGCGTCCGAGGCCACCGGTGTCCTCGCTAAATTGAAGTACGCTGTCAAACACCGGTGTTTTATAGTCCGGTCCAAGGCGAAGGTTTTCATCCATGCGATAGGCATTAATGACCTTGCCCGGGTTCATGGTGTTGTCAGGATCCCATGCGTTTTTAAATCTTCTGAACGCATGCATTAGTTTGTCGCCAAACATGATCGGCAGAAACTCGGCTTTTGCCTGACCATCACCATGTTCACCTGATAATGAACCGTTGTATTTGACGACGAGCTCTGCGATTTCCCGGCTGAATCGCCGCCATTTGGCAACACCTTCTTCAGTTCTGGTGTCGAAAGTCATTCTCGCGTGAATACAGCCGTCGCCAAAGTGGCCATATAGACTGGTTTTGTAGCCATAGCTTTCAACCAGTGCGTACAGCTCGCGAAGGTAATCCCCGAGTTGCATAGGATCGACTGCGGTATCTTCCCACCCAACTACCGGATCAATATCACCGGGGTTCAATGCAAGTGCTGTTGCAGAGGCGCCTTGTTCCCTGATACTCCAGATGTCTGTAATTTCTTTTGTATTCACAACTGACTTAAAGCCTGTGATCGTGGCATTGTTTGTCATGTCTTGTTCAAATGCATTGCAGCGTTCATTCAGCGCGGCTTCTGTGGCTGCTGCGAGTTCAATCAATAGCCACGCACGACCTTCCGGCAGAAGGGCGACTTCTCGTTGTCTGAGGTTTCTATCGTTCAGGCCACCGATGATATTCCAGTCCAGACCCTCCATCGCAATGGGTGAATAGGGCATTACTGACGGTACGATATCAGCAGCCTGGAAGATATCTTTAAAACCCAGTACGAAGAGTCGTTTGCATGCGGGGTTTTCAACCAGTGCTACCTGAGCAGATAAAACACTGACGCATGTGCCCTCTGTGCCGACCAGCGCGCGTGCAACGTTGAACCCGTTTTCCGGTAGCAGTTGGTCCAGGTTATAGCCGGATACTCGCCGCTTAATAGACGGGTAGCGTTGTCGTATTTCTTCTGCATACTCGTCACGTATGGCTTTTAGCTCTTTGTAGATAGACGCCCGTGTGTCGTTGCCCGCAATAATCTCTGTGAGCTCTGCATCGCTTGTCGGCCCGACTGTGAAGCTCTCTCCGCTGGTTGTTAGTATCTCCAGTTCAAGGACGTTCTCTACTGTTTTGCCTGCATACATCGAATGCGGACCACAGGAGTTATTGCCGATCATGCCGCCCAGCGTACAGCGGCTGTGGGTAGCCGGGTCAGGACCAAAGGTTAGTCCGTGTACTTCAGCTGCGGCTTTCAGCGCATCACAGACAATGCCTGGTTGTATATGCGCGGTTCTGTTCTCGGAATCTACAGACAGCACTTTGTTCATAAAGCGTGAGCAATCAAGAATTACTGCTTCATTTACTGTCTGGCCGTTCTGAGAGGTCCCGGCGCCGCGCATTAACACGGCTACCTTGTGCGACTTACAGAGTCTGATTGTGGTTTTAATATCGTCAGCAGAGCGTGGGAATACAACTCCCAGTGGCACTTGGCGATAATTGGAAGCGTCGCTGGTGAATAGCGCTACGCCCGCGGCAGAAAAGTCTGTGTCGCCATCAATCTGAGCTTGCAGTTTCTGATGCAGGGCCTGCAATTCCGGATGATAGATTTCAGCAGTGCTCATTATTTCTACGGGTCAGGTCAGGGTCGGGAGTGCTGACTGATTATAGTCTTCCGGCCTCTTGGAAGGGAGTTTCTTTCGTATATGCCTCGGTGGGGTTGACGCGAATGGAATCCGTCAATTTGCAGCCCGCTCGTTGGGTTGAAAACCACATGCGTACATAACCCACGTTATTTAAAGGTAAGGGAACTTGATTGTGGTTGCGGTACTATCGGTCAGGGCTAATTTTTTCGGATTAATGATGGGTATATATGCGATTGGAGACAAATCTCCTAAAATTGCGTCTGATGTATGGATTGCACCTGATGCTACGGTGATCGGAGATGTCGATCTGCAAGCAAAAAGCAGTGTCTGGTTTGGCGCTGTGATTCGCGGTGAAAATGACTCCGTAACAATAGGTGAGGGGAGTAATGTTCAGGATGGTTGTGTTCTGCATATCGATCCGGGGTATCCACTGACGCTGCACAAGAACGTCACTGTAGGGCATAAAGTCATGCTGCATGGTTGCACTGTCCAGGAACAATCTCTCATCGGTATTGGAAGCATCCTGTTAAATGGCTGTGTGATTGGCAAGAGATCTTTGGTCGGCGCCAATACGTTAATTCCAGAGGGCAAAGAATTTCCGGATGGCGTGTTGATACTCGGTTCCCCGGGTAAGGTTGTTCGAGAACTTACGCAGGAAGAGCAGAATGGTTTGATCCACTTTGCCGAGCACTACATGAGTCATGCTGAAAATTATAGAAACAATCTGGTAGCGCTATAACAGCCAGAAACAACCAGCCAGAAACAACAAACCAGCTTGAAACAATCCTGGAGCAGGCGGTTAGACAAACTCAGGAACTTACATGTCAGTAGAATACAACCAACCGCTTGGCGGTAATGAGATGCCAAGGTTTGCAGGGCCAGGAACATTCATGCGCCTGCCATCTGCAGAAACGGCAGCCAACCTTGATGCAGCGATTATCGGCATCCCTATGGATATTGGCACCAGCTGGCGATCTGGTACCCGTTTCGGACCAAAACAGGTTCGTGCGGAAAGCAACATGCTGCGGCCCTACAATATGTGGACTCGAGCAGCGCCTTTTGAAAACATGCAGGTGGCTGACATCGGTGATGTGCCGATAAACACTTTTAATTTATTGGATGCGGTCGATCGAATAACGTCTTTCTATGATGATGTTCTGCAACACGATGTAGTTCCCGTATCTATCGGTGGTGATCACACCTTGACGCTACCGATACTGCGATCAATTTATAAAAAGCACGGTAAAGTTGCACTGATACATGTTGATGCACACGCTGACATCAATGAGCACATGTTTGGAAATGAAATAGCACACGGCACACCTTTCAGGCGTGCTTATGAAGAAGGTCTTATTGACGCTCACCACACATACCAGATTGGTTTACGCGGCACTGGATACTCCGCTGATGATTTTGATACCGGCAGAGACTGGGGTTTTACGGTCGTTCATGCTGAAGAGATCTGGTACAAGTCCTTGTCACCATTAATGGTTGAGATACGGCAGAAGTATAAAGACATGCCCGTATACTTAACTTTTGATATCGACAGTCTTGACCCTTCGGTCGCCCCTGGTACCGGCACGCCAGAAATAGGCGGGCTGACGGCTTCACAGGGTATGGAGATCATTCGCGGATGCCATGGATTAAATCTGGTTGGTTGTGATCTTGTAGAGGTCAGTCCTCCCTATGATACCTCTGGTAATACGGCAGTGGTTGCTGCAAATCTGCTTTATGAAATGCTTTGTGTGTTGCCGAAAGCCATTGCGGCGGTTTAAGCTCTGAACTGCTAAAGATGGCCTGCTAAACAGCAGGCGTTACTTCTGTGGTACTAGTGAAAACGCACGGCGCTTAACAATTTCAGGTCGAAGATGTATGTTTTTAGATGAGTAATGCAGCGACTGAATATGGATGCCTGACATCATAAACCGGCGCACCCAGTTTTTACTGCTGATGGCTTGTCCATATCTTTGGATAAAGATCAGTGCCCGGGCGATCCCCCGGTTTAAGGCCATATTGAGTCATGATGTCGCTGTGATCCGGATCCATACCGCACTCTCTGAATTTCACACGAGCATCATCACCCAGCCACTTGCTGGTGAAGACCTTTAACTCCTGGTCTTCATCGAGTTTTCCAGACCCACCATGCAGGATTCTGCTATTAAACGCGATACAGTCACCAGGTTGCATATCCCAGCTGACCACATTGTATCTATCAGGGTCAGCATCGATATCCGGGATGGATTCTTGCGCAATACCGGTAAAGTCAACCTGGTCTACATCTGATTTACCATCAGGGTTCAGTGTGCCAAAGTTGTACTGATCAAATACCTGATCACTCAGGTGCGAACCCGGTACAAAAGCCAGTGCGTTTTTCTTTTTAACCGGTACAAGTGGCATCCAGATAGTACAAGTGTCATATCCTTCAATTGTCCAGTAGGGTTCATCCTGGTGCCACGGTGTTGAAAATTGCGTACCAGTAGAACGAACAAAAACGGCATCAAAGAAAAAGTTGATCTCTTTTGCTTTCAATAGTTTGCCAGCAAGCTCTCCGGCATGAGAGTTAAAGATGAAATTTTTGTACTCATCAATGTCCTGCCATGCCTGACTATCCCAGAACATGGTGCGCCCTTGTTTATCACGGTCCCAGGTTCGAGCACGATGCGTGGGATTTTCACAGTTTTTGGTCAAACCGCGGGATAAAACTTCAATCCATTCCGGATTGAAAATGTCTTTGAGCAAGACGACGCCATCTCTATGGTAGCTATCGATCTCCTCGGTAGAAACTTCGCGCGGTAGTTTTGAAGGCATCAGGGTTCCTCTGCTGTGCAAGCAATCGCCGATAGTTAGGCTTGTGCTTTAACACGATCGGACTTTGGATCGTACATTGGTTTCAGACTAACATCACAGGAATGACGCTGACCTGCAATTTCTATTTCATACTTACTGCCAAGGACCTCTTCTATAGACTGTCCTTCACAGGGGATGTAGCCCAATCCGATAGCGCTGCCAAGAGCATGACCATAGTTACCTGAGGTTAGATAAGAAACAATCTTGCCGTCTCTTAGTACCGGCTCTGCATGATAGAGCATCAGTTCACTGTCCTGCATTTTGAATTGCAGCATGCGATTCGAAAGCCCGCTCTCGCGTTTCTTCAACACCGCATCTCGACCAATAAAATCCGGCTTGTCTGTTTTCACTGCAAACCCGAGTCCTGCTTCTAGTACGTGATCTTCATCGGTGATGTCGTGGCCGAAGTGGCGAAAACCTTTTTCTATCCGGCATGAATCCATCATGTGCATGCCACATAGCTTAACACCGAGATCCTGACCTGCTTCTAACAGAGTTTCAAATACATGCGGTGTCTGATCAGAAGAACTGTAAATTTCAAAACCGAGTTCACCGACATAAGTTACCCGATGCGCACGGGCGAGGCCCATTCCGATCTCAATATCATGTGCAGTACCAAAAGGGTGGTTTTCATTTGACCAGTCGTGAGGGCTTGCCTTAGAAAGCAGCTTAACGGCGTTAGGACCCATTACGGCTATAACTCCTTCTGCTGCAGTGACATCAACCACAACAACATTATGCTCTGCAATATGTCGCTTAAGCCACGACATATCGCGCACTACAGTCGCCGCTGGTGTCACCATCAGATAGGCAGTTTCTGAAAGTCGGGTAACGGTGATATCCGCTTCAATGCCACCGCGATCATTAAGCATCTGGGTGTAGACGATCTTGCCAGCAGGCACTGACATGGAGTTGCCACAGACCAAGTTGAGAAAAGCTTCAGCATCTGCTCCTTCGATCCTGATTTTGCCGAACGAAGTCATGTCATACATGCCGACGTTCTCACGAATCGCCATATGCTCAGCGCGTGAGTTTTCAAACCAGTTTTGTCGCTTCCAGCTGTATTCGTATTCTGGTTTCTGACCTTCATTGGCGAACCAGTTGGCGCGTTCCCAGCCGGCGGTTTCTCCGAATACCGCGCCTTGCTGTTTCAGTAGTTCATGTAAAGGAGAGCGTCGTATGCCACGTGCTGTTGCCATTTGTCTATACGGGAAGTGATCAGCGTATAGCAGACCGAGCGTTTCAGTGACACGTGCGGTCAGGTATGTTTTATTACCCATAAATGGCTGCATGCGACGGATATCAACATCGCTCAAATCAAAAGGCGGGTGACCGTGTTCCATCCAGTAAGCCAGTGCCATGCCGGCGCCACCGGAAGACTGAATCCCGACTGAGTTGAAACCTGCGCATACAAAAAAGTTTTTAAGCTCCGGTGCTTCGCCCAAATGATAGGCGTCATCCGGTGTAAAACTTTCAGGACCATTGAAGAATGTATGGATGCCAGTCTCACCAATGAGCGGCATGCGATTAACCGCCATCTCAAGAATGGGTTCAAAGTGATCGAAGTCTTCCGGCAATTGGTCAAAACAGAAATCCTTTGGTATGCCGTCAACTGCCCAGGGCTTTGAGACCGGTTCGAATGCCCCCAGTAGCATTTTGCCCGCATCTTCCTTGTAGTAAGCGCATTCATCCGGAACCCGCAATACCGGTAATTGAGTGAGTCCTTCGATGCTTTCAGAGACAATATAAAAATGTTCACAAGCCTGAAGCGGCACATTGACACCTGCCATACGGCCGACTTCGTGCGCCCACATACCACCGCAGTTAACAACAAACTCGGCTTCAATAGTGCCTTCTTCGTCTGTGCCATCTCGCTGCCAGGTGACACCGGTAACCTGTCCGTCTGACTGCTGTATTGATGTGACGTTTACCCCTTCAATGACAGTAGCGCCATTTTGTTTGGCACCTTTGGCGAGCGCTAGTGCAATGTTTGCAGGATCACCTTGTCCGTCTTTTTCAAGGTATACCGCACCGGTAACATCATCTACATTCAGGTGCGGGTAGCGTTGCTTTACATCGCTGGGCGATATCTCTTCTACGCCGACATCAAAAGCGCGTGCCATTGATGCTGATCGATAAATCTCTTCACGGCGTTCTTCGGTGAGGGCAACAGTTATTGAGCCGACCCGTTTAAAACCGGTAGCGACTCCGGTCTCTTCTTCGAGTGTGCCGTAGAGTTCCTGACTGTACTTAGCAAGACGTGTCATGTTTTGCGTTGCACGCAGTTGTGCAATTAAACCGGCTGCATGCCATGTGGTACCGCAGGTTAGTTGCTTGCGCTCAAGTAAGACAATATCTTTCCAGCCTTGCTTTGCAAGGTGGTATAAAACTGAACATCCAGCGACACCGCCACCTATTACAACAGCGCGTGCATGACTTGGAACCTTGCCTGAAACCTGGCTCACCCCTTTGCTCTCACTCGTTCGTTTGCCGGATCCCACAATGGCTGATCTTCCTGCACCACTGCAGACATTTTCTCACCGTATATCTCAACTTCAAGAGTAGTACCGGGTACAGCCACATCTGCCTGTAACATGCCAAGTGCAATAGACTTATCAATCCGGTGACCCCAGCCTCCGGAAGTGGTCTCACCAACAACGTTGCCGTTGTGCCATAAGGTAGACATATAAGGTGCATCGCATTCTTTTGCATCAACAACCAGTGTGACAAAGCGCTTGCTAACACCGGCTGCTTTTTCTGCTTCAATTGCAGCTTTGCCGATGAAGTCGCCTTTGTCCAGATTAACGAATCGATCAAGACCACCTTGTAAAATGGAGTAGTCGGTAGATAAATCACCTTTCCATGCGCGGTAGCTTTTTTCAAGCCGCAGGGAATTCAGGGCAAACATACCAAACGGTTTTGCACCGAGGGGTGCGCCGGCTTTGACGATGTCTTCGTAGATCGCGACAGTATCTTCGATCTTGGTGTGAACCTCCCAACCCAGTTCACCGGCAAAAGATACACGTACCAGCTGACACCAACGATCGTTGATTTGAACACTTTGATGGCTCAACCACGGTAGTGAAAGATCCGCATCGCAAATGGATGCAAAGAGTTCGCGGGACTTGGGGCCGGTGACTATTAGACAATGAAAATCATCAGTGATGTTATCGATGGTAATGCCGGAGTCTGCCGGCAGACGATGTTTTAACCAATCAAGATCATGCCATTCTGCAGTCGCGGCAGTTGTTAGAAAGAACATATCGTCTTCGATAGCCATCACAGACATTTCTGTCACGATGCGGCCTTTATCATCACTGAAATAACTTAAACCCAGTCGACCGGTTCGGGGGATGTTGCCGGTGGTTAGACCGTTCAACCAGTCTCGTGCTTTTTCGCCTTTGAGCTTGTACCTTGAAAAGCCGGGTAGATCGAGAATGCCGACAGCATCTCTGACCGCATGGCACTCTTCACGTACCCGTGGATACCAGGGACCTTCACGGTTCCATGTGTGAGTGCCTTCCTCGGAGGTGTCATCACCGGCTGCGGCAAACCAGTTTGGTCTTTCCCAGCCATTGAATGCACCAAATTGTGCACCGAGCGCTGTCATCTTGTCATGCAGTGGTGAATGCTTTTTATCTCTTGCTGCAGGCCACTCGTGATGGGGAAAGTGCATTGCGTATTCATGGCCATAGACTTCCATGCCTTTTCTATTGCAGTAGTCCTGATCACAAAAACCGGTAAATCTTCTCGGATCACAAGACCACATATCCCACTCGGTTGAGCCTTCAGTGATCCACTCAGCCAGTACTTTACCGGCACCTCCGGACTGTGCAATACCAAAGGTAAACACACAAGCTTCATAAGCATTGCGTACTCCGGGCATCGGCCCGATTAACGGGTTACCGTCCGGCGTATAGGGAATTGGGCCGTTAATGCATTTGTTAATGCCGACTTCACCAAGCATCGGCACACGTGCCATAGCATCTTCCATGTGCCATTCAATACGTTCCAGGTCATCCGGGTACAGCTGGAATGAAAAGTCCGCAGGCATCGGATCATCCGGTGTCATCCAGTGGCCTTTGCAGTTGTTCTCATAAGGCCCGAGGTTCAGGCCGTATTTTTCCTGTCTTAAATAGTACGAAGAATCTACATCACGCAGTAAAGGCAGCTTTAAGTTGTTTGCTTCGCTCCACTCTTGTAGCTCCGGGATTTCATCCGTAAGCAGGTACTGATGGCTCATTGTCATCATCGGTACTTCGCGGCCTCCGTGCGGGATAAACCATCGACCAACTTCCTGTGCACGATAGCCTGCTGCATTGACAACTTTCTCACAACGTATGTTGCCTTGCTCTGTTTCAACTACCCACTCATCACCTGATTTGCTGATACCTGTGACAGGGCAGAAGCGAACAATGTTTGCACCGAGGTCACGCGCACCTTTGGCGTATGCTTGTGTGAGCTGTGCCGGGTCTATATCTCCGTCGTACGGGTCGTACATTCCACCAACAAGATCGTGTGTCTCCAGAAACGGGTAGTATTTTTTTAAATCATCGACAGTGCACATCTCTGTGTCCATTCCCTGATAACGACCCATGCCGTTGACCCGCTTGAACTCCTGCATGCGCTCTTTACTGTGAGCAAGGCGGATTGAGCCTGTGACGTGATAGTTCATCGGGTAGTCGACCTCGTCAGACAATCCTCGGTACAACTCTGCGCCATAGCGTTGCATGTTCATTACTGACCAGGAGGCCGAGAATGTTGGAACATTGCCGGCTGCGTGCCAGGTGGATCCGGAAGTCAGCTCGTTTTTTTCAAGCAGAACGCAATCAGTCCAGCCGGCTTTGGCAAGGTGGAACAGTGCAGACGCGCCGACAGCGCCTCCACCAATAATAACGACACGTGCCTGGTCAGGAAGCTGAGCCATATTTTGTCCAATTAGAAGGGTAGATGAGCCCGAGTTTGTGGGCTTTGACAATTATAGGTAAAGAGCCAGCAACGTACGCGCAATGGGTCAGACTTGAGCACCTGTGCGAAGTGTGTGGTTGGTTCTTTAAGGAACGGTGGAGATTTTCACACGGACCTGTGTTTTTCGTCCATGATAAATTAGTGTGCGCCATGCGAAGTGGCGCGCGCAGAAAGGTCGGCAATCGGTGCCAGCCGGAAGAGCAGATCAGCCGGGAGTGTGAAAAAGGAACTATAGAGCGCGGAGATAATGTTCGTATTCGTTGATAGCGCTGCTCAATGCCAGATGGCTGTGCGAATGTTGCCAGAAATTGATTAGCTTGAAGCCTGACAGGCAGCTCCCCGGTCGCGGCGATGGACATGTCCAGATAGACTTCACTTCAAAAAGCACCAGCTCGTCGTCACAAACATCACGCGGCATGCGCAGCGACAGTTCGTACGTCTCAGCACGCTTCACCGGTGATATGCACAGCATGCGGATTCCCTCAAGGGAAATATCCAGAATTTGGCCGAACTCGCGCCTGGTTACCTGGCAATTGACATGCATCGGGAATTTTAAGTTCTGACGTGGAAAACTTCGTCTGTTGTAGTCTGGCTTCGCGCTCATGCTCTCTGTGCTGTTCTCGTGAATTGTGTCGCGACCGTTTACCTATTTGTGGCCACAAACAGTTAGTTATAGGACACATCGCGGCATTGGCAACCAGCGAAACCGGATTAGTGGATGCGAAGCCAGAGAACTCGTATTATCCGTCACAGCTTTGACTATAAAAGCGCGTAAATTGTTGTTTATCCGCATAATTACGGATGTAATGATAACTATCTATACTACTTAGATTAAGGAGTTCTCTGTTATGAATGATGCAGTAAAAGATCAGTACACCGAAGATGAATGGTTTCTGATATCCAGTGTGCCCTCAATGGTCGGTGCAGCAATGGCTGGTGCCGGTAAGAGCGGCATAATTGGTACGGCCAAAGAAGCAATGGCCAGCATGAAAAGCATGGTGGCTGGTAAGAGCGACTACCCGGAAAATGAGCTAATCAATGCCGTGCTGGTAAAAGCCGACAGTTTTAGCGATGCAAGAGAAAAAGCCGGTGCTTACCGTGAAAAAGCCATGGCACAGTTTAAAGAGCAGAACATCAGCAGCCCGGAAGAGTTTAATAACTATATGCTGGACAACGCTCGCAAAGCCGTGGCCCTGGTGAAAGCCAAGCGTAGCGACAAAGAAGCAAACGAGTACCAGCAGTGGTGTATCGATGTGGCTAAAAAAGTGGCTGAGTCTGCCTCTGAAGGAGGTTTCATGGGGTTCGGTGGTGAACAGGTGAGTGATGGTGAAAAAGCGTTAATGGCAGAATTGCAGAAGGTATTTACTGTAATGACCTAATCTCGTCGTTGCCGGTGAGGCCATGGCCATTACCATTACCATTACTACTAAGGACCATAGCTACATGGCCATTGCTACTATGGCCATAGCACCTGTGACTGTTCCAACTATAGTATTCGCAACTGTGGTTAGCCGTGCTACTGATCATTGGCAACCACTGCCTTGAATTGATAGCATGTAGTCACTGAACTGCAGGCCAGCCTGCATCAAAGACCAAGCAATAAAAATCTAAACAGAGCCGGGTCAATCCCGGTTTTGTTTTATAGCAGTTTTGCAATGCCCGGACTCTGCAATGGCTCTACCTATAATGCCAGTTTTAAAACTGATCGCACTGGGTTCAGTAAAGATAATATTTCTTGGACTCGGGGCATTGATTGTCCCTGTTTTTACTGTGCGATTAGTAATAGGGGGTACCGGGGAGTCAATTCGCATGGCCACAAACTGGATGATTGATCACGGCAAAATGGATCAGACAGAGGCCGATCTCTTTTTTCAAACACTGAGCAAAGTGCAGCAAGCGGAGTTTACCCGCTCACAGGCGCGCGGATTGTTGTTTGCGAAAATAAAGAAAACAGCAACTGGCACACTTTCCGGCGTAAAGTTCGTGGGACAATGGGTGTTGGGGTTCTTCAGGGGCAAAGGTTGAAAACCGTGCGTTCTGACGGTGTGGTGGCATGGTAAAAGCGCAGTAGTCAAAGTGAGCAATAATAAAAGCGCTGCAATACCCTGGTTGCCGTTGCTAACAGGCTTGTTCTTAGTTGCCTCGGTAGTCGGTAGTATCTGGATTATTGCTTTTGACGGGCACACGTTCGTGCAGTCACTGTTGGTCGGTATAAACAACCGAGTAGCAGTAACCGGCGGTAGCACTCTTTGGTTAGGTGCCTACGCCTTGTTGTGTGTGCTCAGCCAGCTACTCGTCATACCAAGCGGCTCCTTAATACTGATCGCTGCAGGATTTATATTTTCACCGTTGCTGGCTGCGGGAATCTTCTCCGTCGCGCAGGTATTGTGTAGCTGGCCGGTGTATCGAATCGGTAAAACCATCAGCGATAAGTTCCCGCATCGTTTTCAGTTACTCAGTGATAAGTTTAACTTTCCATCAGACTGGGATCGCCTGGTGCAGGAGGAGGGGTTTATCGCGACAATCGTACTCAGACTCACTCCGGTAATACCGAGTGCTGTGGCATGTCTTCTGGCAGCTGGATTAAATATTAGTCTTGCCAGATTTATTCCTGCAACCATTGCTGTTTGCTGGATAAGGCCGTTGTTTTTCGCAAGTGTCGGTGGGTCACTGCAGGCATTGTCAGCGATATCTGATGCAACAGCTGCAAAGAGTGTATTGTTGCCTCTGCTGTTACTCTTTGTCGCAGCGGTACTGGTTCTGATGAGTAAGCTTTATCTGAGGATGCGCAGCCAGGCCTGATTATGCGGGTCACTTGAATACCTCCGCCAGCCTACCTACAATGCGCACACGCACCTTATCCGGATTCATCTAATGTCTAACGAAGATAACTCGTTTGTCGCTTTATTTAATGGCTACCACAGCAAACATACTCATGAGAAGCGTGCTGTGGCAGTAGCTGCCGCTCTGGAAATAATACGCGCTGATGCTTCTGGCGGTAATGCTGAAGTTGGTGACGAGTTGAAAAGCCTGGCTAAATACGCGGACCAGATTCAAAAGGCATTGGCTGACTGAATACAAGGTATTTCTACAGCCAGCTTTTAACAGGCTTCCTGTAGCGGGCTGTTGGTGTTTGCCAGGTCTGATTGTAGTAGCTGTTTGGCCTGGTTATTTGGCCTGGTTATTTGGTCTGGCTACGAGTTCAATACTTCATCCAGTGTTGGCAGGTCCGCACCAAATCGGCTACAGGTAACAGCCGCTGCTTTAAGGGCAAACTCAAGACTTGCTTTGGCATCAACGGTACCCTTTAGCGACCCATCATCAGCAATATGATTATTGGCTGCCATCCAGTGCAGAACTGATGCCTGAAAAGTATCTCCGGCTCCTACAGTGTCCTTAACGTCAACCGGTTTTGATTTGGCTGTAACCGGGTTTGAATCAGAAGTGTATACGCTTGCACCTTCCGCTCCGCGAGTAATGTAGACAATAGAGGCACCGTGATCAAAACACTCGGTGACAAAACGTTCTTCATTGTTCTTGCCGAATAAACCTTCAATGTCCTCATCACTGCCTTTAATTAACGTGGCAGTAGAGGCGAAGGCTTTGAAGTTTGAGCGCCAGATATCAAGGTCTGGCTCGATAGCCAACCGAAGATTCGGGTCATAGCTGATAAATCTTTTACCTTGCTCACGCTTTGCCAAGGCCTTTAGTGACTCGGCTACATTACCTACCGCTGTTGAGTAAGATCCAAAGTGCAGGGTTCTAACGGCATCAGGTAGCTGTTTTGGAAGTTCTGAGATAACCACTGATACATCTGCTGTGTCGTTGATATAAAAACTGTACTTTGCAGAACCGTCGGGCTGCTTGATGATAAACGCAAGGGTTGTATTGCGATCAGTTGGCAGACACAAGGAAGTATCAACCGAGTTGTCTTTAAGAAACTGCGTTAAACCCTGACCGAACACATCGTTGGAAAGCTTGGTGAAGTAAGCGCTCTGATGTCCCATGCGTGATAAGCCCAGTGCCACGTTCATTGGTGATCCACCGGTTACACCGTTTACCACGACGCGCAGATTGTCTGTGCTGTCAGGCTCCAGAAACATATCGTATAGCGAATCACCACAGCTTAAAAACATAACTCGATCTCAAGTTGATTTTTTTTAATGATTATGGGAATTTAAACAAAAAAAGAGCCGCGACCAGCGCGGCTCTTTTTTGTCAAAGCAGTGATTATATTACTTTGGCATCCACGCTTTCCAGGTGTCTTCGTTGTTATCCAGCCACGCAGCAACAACTTCTTCCATGTCTTTACCATCCACATCGACTTCAAGAATCATGGGTGCCTGCATTTCGTTAGTGAGTCTGAAGTTATTAAGCAGCTCTATTACCTCAGGATTTTTCTCGGCAAATTCAGGATTGGCGTAGTTGAACGTGACGTCCTCAGCCCAACCGGTGGCAGGCCACTTGTCGTCAGAGTGAGCAGGTAGTTCAACCTTCACTAAATCAAGTGCTGCATGAATCCAGTGTGGTTCCCACGCATAGGCAATGAAAGGTTCCTGACGCTTGTAGGCTGCTTGCATTTCTGCCCAGTGAGCGGCTTCTGAGCCAAGCTCTACTGCCTCGTAGTTTAAACCGAGCAGTTCCATTCTTTTGTTGTCTTCACACTGCCATGAGGCTGCAGGACAACCCAGCAGTCTGCCCTTGTCACCGGTTTCAAGAGTTTTAAACAGATCAGCGTATTGATTCATGTTTTCCCAGCTCTTGAGATCAGGTGCAGGTGCGTTATCACCTTCAACCATGTAGCGTGGGACGTAGTAGCTGGAAACCCCGATCACACCGGCATCTGCAACTTTCAACATGGAACCGTCACCACCGAACTCAGTTACATACTTTTGAATGGTGGTTGAGTATGAAGGCCAGAGTTCGCAACCGTAGTCGAGATCACCTGCGCGAATTGCCTCATCTCGGCCAGGGCCAGATGGCATGACAATGCGCTTGACCTTAAAATCCATTTCATTTTCGAGAATCTGGTGGACGATCTCACACATGACTGCACCACCAGTCCAGTCGTTAACGGCAGAATTCACCAGGCCGCCGGCTGACGCTGGAGTCGATACGGTGATCGCGAGCGCCAGAGCGCCTGCAACAGAAGTAAGAGTTTGTTTCATAATATTCCTCGATTTCGCTTGTTGTGCCTGGAGGCATTTTGTGCAGCCAGCCAGTCGACTCTGTACTGACGCATTACCTAAGTAAACCACTTGCGGCGCTGGCTGTCGATATCCGCTGGCGTCGCTCTTCGTAGAACCAATCCGAAAATCCCGATGTTGAGCACAATTGCTGTACTTATCGCAGCAATCAACGCGCAGCCCGATCCCCGGATTCTCACAGCCCGAGGGCTTTCTGCTGATTTTGTGTCCAGCCCTGAGTCAGTCTGTCCAGCAGAATGGTCAAAAGAACGATTCCGATGCCTGCAGTCAGACCTTTACCCATATCCGCTGTGCTCATCGCATCGTAGACCTCTTTGCCCAGTCCAAGACCTGCCACCAGCGGGGTGATCGCCTGCATTGCCAGCGCAAATACGACTGCCTGATTCAGCCCCAGCATTATGGACGGCGAAGCCATGGGCAGTTTCACCTTGAGAAGAGTTTGTAGCGGTCCCGAGCCGAATGAGCCGGCGACCTCGTTAACCTCGGTGGGAAGTTGCCGCAGGCCAAGGGTTGTTAAACGAATGACTGGTGGAATGGCGTAAATCACAGTGGCGATTACAGCAGTAGTTTTGTTACCGCCAAAAAAGAACAGTGCAGGTATCAGGTAAACGAAAGCCGGTAAAGTCTGCATCGCATCAAGGATTGGGCGCAGGACTGAATCAACAGGTTTAAAATACGCCGCGAGAATCCCAAGCGGTACACCGAGCAACATACATATCGCGACAGATACCGAAGTGCCAGCCAGGGTAAACATTGAAATTTCCCATAAGCCTGCGGCTGCAAGAAAGACCAGAAAGGTAGTAGTAACAACGGCAAACCTCATGGTTGTTGATTTCCATACAATCAACCCGAGCAGCCCCATCACATACCACCACGGTAAACCGGTTAAAAAAGAATCAAGCGGGTCAAGAAAGTACAAAAATACAATAGATCGAATGCCTTTAGTGATGCCGATAAAAGTCGGATTCACCGTCAGCCAGTTAATCGCAAAGTCAATCGGTTCTCTAATAGAGAATTCTAGTTCCCGCGGGTAGCTGTTCATCCACTTGAACTGAGTTGCCAGAAAATAGACAGCAATCAATATAAGCAAACCCGGTATGAGTAAAGGTCTGTTACTGAAGACATTGGCAATACCCGGAACGATAAAGCGCAGCGGTGTGGCTACAAGACTGGTAAGTTTTGCGCCTATGTTATTGAAGAGATCGCACAGAGCTCCAATCGGTCTTTCAATAGCTTTTGCTAAAGAGTTTTGATCCCATTTCTGTGGTAGCAGACGAAATAGTGGGCCGACATGTCTGGTCTGATCTTTTGCTACACCACTGATTGCGTAACTCAAACGGTCAAAGATAATCGCCATAAACACAATGCTGATACCGCCTTCAAAAGCCCAGCCGACTTTAAGCCTTGTCAGTGCTTTCCAGATCTGTTCACCCAGGCCGCCACCGCCAATAAATACTGCAAGAACTGCCAGCCCGAGGCCCATCATGATGCACTGGTTCACGCCAAGCATGATTGAAGGCAGAGCCTGTGGCAGCTTGACTTTAAACAGCATTTGCAAGCGACTAGAACCGAAGCTTTGTGCCGCTTCTACCATAGTCGCCGGTACCTGACGAATGCCGAGGTTGGTCAGTCTCACGGCAGGTGGTAACGCATAGATAATAATTGCCATAGCAGCCGGTGTTGCACCGACGCCAAAGAAAAATATGGCGGGTATTAAATACACGAATGCCGGCATTGTTTGCATTGTGTCGAGTATCGGTTTGATGAAAGCATCAAAGCGATCACTTTGCGATGCAATGATGCCAAGCATCACGCCAAGTATTGCAGAGAAGGCAACAGAAACAGCCATCAGGCTCAGGGTAGACATTGCCTCGTACCACATATCTACCATGCCCCAGAACAACACACCGAAAAAGGTAAGCAAGCCGAGTTTGAGCCCGCCGTAGGCAAGTGCCGGAATTACCAGGAGTAACAGTACGACGGTCCACGGTAGTGTCCAAAGTGTTTCTTCGAGCCACTCAAGCGGTACTTTTACTACCTCGGCAACGGCTCGGGTGTAGGTTTTTAGGTTGGCTTCAAGCCATACTCGGCCGTCGTTGATCCAGTCGGCAAACGGAAAGGCATCGATAACCATTTGCGGAAATGGAAACCGGTTTGCCGCAAGTGAATACACAGCCAGTGATATCAGAACCCCGATAGCGATAAACACGGGGATGGTCAGGTTGTAGCCTCGGAAAGAAACGAGCCCTTTGTTTAGAGGAACCTTATTAATGGAGGCATCGGCACTGTTGTCTGCTGCGGCAGTGATGGTGAGATTCGCTTTTCGATAGTCAAACCCATGGTACGTTGCTGCGTTGTTGTTCCGCAAGCGCATAGGCGACTTCCAGGGCGTTGCATTGGTCCTGTGGCGCGCGAAGTACACAACATCGGTTGCAAGCTGGTACATTAGGCATAGCCAGTACCCGAAAGAACTCCGCCAAGAGCATCACATGCCGACAGAGCCAAAAATCCGCTGCAATTCAATCTGGAAGCTATTCGGACCACATCCGGAATCAACGCTTGCCCAGATCGATCGCACTTTGACCCGAAGCCAGATTCAACAGGACACCGGGCATGTGGTGGCAGTCAAAGATGTCAGTTTCTCGGTGCAGGAAGGCGAGACCTTTGTTGTGATGGGGCTGTCGGGGTCCGGCAAATCGACACTGGTCCGTTGTCTTTCTCGACTTATAGACCCGACAGCAGGCCAGGTCCTGATCGATAATCGCGATATCACCACGGTTAACCAGCGCGAGTTAAAAGATCTGCGGCGCCACAAGATGGCAATGGTGTTTCAACATTTCGGCTTATTCCCGCATCGAACGGTGCTGGATAATGTTGCCTACGGGTTAGAGGTACGCGGCGAAAGACGTCAGGCCAGACTTGAGAAAGCCATGGAGTTTATTGATCTTGTGGGGCTTGATGGCTGGGCTGAACATTATCCACGTGAGTTGTCTGGCGGTATGCAGCAACGCGTGGGCCTGGCGCGGGCCATGGCGGTGGAGCCTGAGATTCTGCTGTTTGATGAACCATTCTCGGCACTCGACCCGCTAATTCGGCGTGAAATGCAGGATGAACTGTTAACTCTGCAGTCGCGCCTGAAGAAAACCATGGTGTTCATTACGCATGATTTTCAGGAGGCGATCAAAATGGGTGACCACATTATGATCATGCGTGATGGTGCGGTATCGCAGATGGGCACGCCGGAAGAAATAGTGGCTAACCCGGCGGATAAATATGTTGCAGACTTCACTGAAGATGTACCACGCTACAAGGTGTTATCTGCAGGTAAGGTTATGCGGCCAGTGAATGGCCAGATGATCGATAGCAACGGACCAACTGTGCCGCTAAACGCAAAAATAGAAAGCCTGATAGACTTGGTCGCAGATACAGATCAACCAGTGGCTGTGGTAGATGCTAACGGAACAGTACAAGGCACGCTGGATCGTTCTATCGTTATGAAATCAATGAAAGGCAGCATGTAGGAGAGAACATTGCTTGATAACAATCAAAGCCAAAAAGTGAGCGAGAAGCTGAGCCATAAGCTTAATAACTATGAAAAGCCGTTGGTCGAGTCGCCGCAGGAGTCGTTTACGTTACCTTCCTACGTATACACAGATCCGGAAGTGTATGAGATAGAGAAAGAAAAAATATTCTATCGCACCTGGCAGTTTGTAGCGCACAAGACTGCTTTCAACGAGCCGGGTGACTATGTCACGGTACAGATCTGTGATCAGAACCTTTTTGTAATGATGGGTAAAGATGATGAGCTGCGTGCGTTTTATAACGTCTGTCAGCACAGAGCGCATGAATTACTGCCGCATGGCAGCGGAAATGTTAAAAGCGTCATTGTCTGCCCTTACCACGCATGGGCCTTTGAAAGAGAAGGGCAGTTGCGGGGTGCACCGCGGTCAGATAACCGTCCGAGTTTTAACAAAGCAGATTATTCACTTAAGCAGGTCCGACTGGAAGTATTCCTCAACTGCATCTTTATCAACCTGGATGATGATGCGACACCGTTATGCGAGTTAGCACCTGATCTTGAGGCTGATGTCAGAGAGCGCGTGCCGTACTACGATGATCTAAAAGCACCAACAGAAGGACTGTTGGGAGAATCCCGAATTAACGCAGGTTGGAAGGTAGTAGTCGATAACTATGTTGAGTGTTATCACTGCGATCATGCACACAAAGCTTTTGCGAATCTAATTTGTATGGATACTTATCAGCACGATACTTTTGGTATCTGGGCACGACAAATTGGTGGTGACATCAGGCAAGACAATACAGCCTACGAGCTGGCTGATGATGCGCCGGTAATGAACTCGGTCTTCTGGTATCTATGGCCGAACACAACATTCAATATCTTACCAGGTACAGAGGAGGTGAATATTTCCGCCATCCGGCCACTGGGACTTGAGAAAACTGATTTTACCGGGCCGTCGCTAAGTGTCACTGGCAAGTTTGATCAAAAGCGCGCCGATTATACCGCTGAGGTACTGGTACCGGAAGATATTGATCTGTGCGAAAGTGTTCAACGTGGCTTGAAGTCAAAAGGCTATACGCAGGGTCCGCTGATTGTTGATGATGAACGGACTGGTCGCGGTGAACACGCATTGCATCATTTTCACAGACTTGTGCAAAAAGCCATTAGTTGAACAACGGCTAGCAAGAGGTTATTGATCAGTTCTGGCATGTTGCTTTGTCTACGGCTCTAGGCTCATCGGCAATCTCATTATGCCTGCGTTAGTTCGTGAAACGTTTTATTCTTCAGCCGTGGTTTCGAAATAGTTAGCTTTGGCGAAAATAAATTGGTTAATATTTTTGAGTACGATCGATCTATTCATAGACCCGTGTAACATGGAAGCATGTTATTCCCAAGCCTTAATACAAGGCGTTTTTTAGGAGTAGTAAAGATGAATGCGCGAATATCCCTGTTAATTCCAGCAATTGCCTGTTCTGTGTTTGTGACGGCCTGTGGCGGTGGTGGCAGCGACGATGACAGCGCGCAACCGGTTGTCATCAGTGATCCAAACCCGGAAGAAGCGTTTTTTAACGATGATGCCAAGTTTGAATATGTTGATTCAATGTTGGGTCGATTTCTAAGCGTTTTCCGTCCGCTTTCAAATCTTGCTGATAATGATTTGGCTAAAAGAACCATCCTAATGACAGAAAGTGACAGCATCAGCTGCAGCGGTGGTGGTTCTGTCAATATATCATTGACTACGGACGATGCCGGTGAAGAGCTGGAGTCTGCGAGCATCAGTTTCAATAGCTGCATTGAAGAAGGCGAAACCACTAATGGAGACATTGCTATTGCTCTGAATCTTGATGCCTCCGGAGATAATGGCACTATCAGTATCTCGGCCAATGATTTTAGCGTGACTGGTGGTGATGAAGACATTGCAATGAACGGTGCTGTTACGGTTGGAATGCAAAGTACTGACAGCAGTGAGACTTTCTCGATTAGTGGATCCAGTTTATCAGTGAGTGCCGGCAGTGAGTCAATCTCAATCAGTAATTACAATATTACAGCAATAGATAATTTTGCTGCTGATAGCTCGTCGCTCGAGGCGGGTATGACGGTGTCTAGTGATGTTGACGGTACAGTGACATTTGCAGTTTCTCCACCACTTGTATTGAACGGGTCAGATGATTATCCATCCAGTGGCACATTGACAATGACTCATTCAGACGGTAGTTCGTTGTCAATGACGGCTGACAACGGTGATCCTGCGACGTTTGATTTCATCATCAGCGACGGTGCAACCACCACTTCCGGTGTTCAACGCTGGGACGAAATTGAGTTAGATGATTTCTAGTTTCGCGTAAATCATTAGAAGATTTACAATATCCAAGGTGCCCATAGTGGCGCCTTTTTTTATCTAAAAATTAATAAGGATTATGAGCGGACCACTCAAAGGCCTCACTGTAGTTGAGATGGCGGCCATTGGACCAGTGCCATTGGCCGGCCAGTTAATGGCCGATCTAGGCGCAACAGTTATTATTGTTGATCGCAAGAGTTCGGCAGCAGTTGTTACTGACATTAACCGCCGTAACAAGCAGTCCATCGCAGTTAACCTAAAAAGCACAGAAGGCCGCGATGTTTTACTTCAGGTACTGAGTAAAGCCGATATCCTGTTAGAAGGATTCAGGCCAGGTGTTATGGAGAAACTATCACTAGGCCCTGATGAGTGTCATCAAACCAATGCTGGCCTAATCTATGGTCGAATGACTGGTTGGGGTCAGGATGGGCCTCTTAGCAAGACAGCAGGCCATGATATCAATTACCTGGCTATCACTGGTGCTTTGCATGCAATTGGCTTAGATGACAAGCCTCCGGTACCGCCGTTGAATCTGGTGGCAGATTATGCGGGTGGCGCAATGTTTCTGGTGATGGGGGTATTGTCAGCACTGCATGAAAGGCGGCAATCAGGCAAAGGGCAGGTGATAGATGCGGCAATGATTGACGGTGTGCCATCGATTATGGGCTTTATTCAGAACCTCTATCATGATCAACAATGGTTGCCGGAACGGCAGAGCAATATGCTTGACGGTGGAGCGCCATATTATCGGTGTTATAAGACTGCCGATGATAAGTACATTGCTGTGGGTGCAATAGAACCTCAGTTTTTTAAAGAGCTAATTGAGTTATCTGGTATGCAGGAATCTGAGTTGGATATTCAGAACGATCGTGCAAAGTGGCCCGAAACACATGCGCGCTTTGAACAGCACTTTAAATTACGTACACGAGCTGATTGGATGAAAATATTTGAAGGCACTGATGCCTGTGTGGCACCGGTATTGGATTTTGAGGAAGCACCGAATCACGATCACAACAAACAACGATCCGTTTTCAATGGTTCTAGGTTTGAAGCATCGCCTGCGCCGAGATTTGATCGTACTCCGGCTTTAGCGCCATCTGCACCGGTGGTGGTGGGTTCAAGTACTGTTGAAGTTTTGTCTCGCTTGGGTGTTGATGCTGATGAACTGAAAAGGTTACGTAGTGCTGGAGTACTTACTTAGCTATTTCTATCCTGAAACATGGGCCCCTCTTGCAAAGCAAAAAACGCTTTGTATTCTCCCGAGGGAGAATGTCGATTCGGGGTTTTGATAAGCGTTAGAGTGACACCCTCCAGGGGGAGGGTCGGCGTCTAAGCGCCGGGGAGGGGCAAGTCGCTCAGACCTTTCAGTTTAACCTGAAGCATGGGCCCCTCTTGCAAAGCAAACAACGCTTTGTATTCTCCCGAGGGAGAATGTCGATTCGGGGTTTTGATAAGCGTTAGAGTGACCCCCTCCAGGGGGAGGGTCGGCGTCTAAGCGCCGGGGAGGGGCAAGTCGCTCAGACCTTACAGTGGTTTATAACCGGAAGTATGGGCCCTGTTGCAAAGCAAAAAACGCTTTGTATTCTCCCGAGAGGGAGAATGTCGATTCGGGGTTTTGATAAGCGTTAGAGTGACAGCCTCCAGAGGGAGGGTCGGCATATAAGCGCCGGGGAGGGGAATGTTAATCAAGTCGTGTTACAGACAAAGTAATTCCATTTTTAATTACTTCAGAGTTTTATACAGCTGACTGTTAAATTCGCCATAGCTTCGATTGGTATGCTGGAGGTACGTGGCCAACTGCCTGTGCAGCGAAGGCAGCTGATGAAACGGTACTGCGGGAAAGATATGATGTTCTGTATGATAGGGCATATTCCAGGTAAACCACCTGACTATCGAACAGCACAGTACGGTTCTGGTATTTAGAAACATATCATCAGTGTTCTCACAAAGAGTGTGCTCCGCGAGCAGGTATAGTCGTAGGAATGGTTGGCCGATTACCAATGGCACAATCCAGACCCAGAATAGCGCGGTACTTTGGAAAACAAAACTTGTTATAAATAGTAAGACGTACCCAAAACACATGATTCTCGCTTGCTTGATGACTGAGCTGCGCGCACTGTCTGGAATGAAGCTATCGTTAACCGAGCCTGTACTGCATTTTGAAATGACTTTTAAAAGTGATAAGAATACAGGTATGCCGCTGACATGTATTAGCCACTGTCTTTTTGTTGCGGGTTTACTTGTTTCAAGTTCTGGATCTTTACCCTCAATCTGAGTATAACGATGATGTTCACGATGAAAGTATCGGAACCACTCGGCGGGAAGCAGAAGGATAAACCCGCAGATTGAACCAACCATCGGGTTTAATCTTCGGGAACGAAAAGGTGTGTCGTGAATGCATTCATGTTGCAGATGAAACAGGCTGACTATTAACAGCCCCTGGGGGAGTAATAGTAGTGGCCAGATACTGGATTGACTCAGTATCCCGATCGAAAAAACCGCGAATAGAAGTACCAGAGTGCCAAGCCGGAGCAATGCGCTGGTGTCTGTTTTCTCAGTTAGTGAGCGCTTTTCATTCGGAGAAAGTTGGCGCAAGAAATCTCGGTGATTCATAGGGTGGTTGGCTGTCTTATCTGACTTTAGGTAGCAGAATATACTTCCAGGGGGATGGAAACTCGCCTACCGGTACTTCTATCAGATTTGGGCCGGGGTTTGCGATTGCAGATACAAGTTTTAATTTAAGTTCGTCTGGCGTGCTAGCCCTCTCTGCGGTGACGCCCATGCTTTGGGCCAGTTTGACGAAATCGGGGCTGGTAAGGTCTGAGGCAATATAGCGTGCATCGTACTTGTCTCTCTGAATGCCTTTGACATTACCGTACGCATTATCATTCATAACCACTATATTAAGCGGAATGTTGTGATGAACCGCAGTTGCAAGTTCTGCAATAGTAAACATCGCACCACCATCGCCAGCGATTGATACAACCGGTACGTCTGCTCTCGCATGCGCTGCACCAAGCGCTGTGGGAATTCCGTAGCCTAATGTGCCTTGATAGCCGGTTGATAAAAATGTTCTGGGCCGATAGCTCTGAAACGCAAATCTTGATACATACCCTATTTGCGTGAGTTCATCTACGAAAACACCTTCGTCCGGTAATGCTTGACGGATAGCAGTTAGCCATTCGAGTTGTGGCTTCAATTCAGATGCAATCTCAGTGATAAACAGTGATTTTTCTGCAGTTATTCTCTCCCTCCAGCTATCACGCTTTGGCTGATCCGGCAGTGATTCGAGTAGTTTCGGGAGCACGTCCTTCAGATCAGCGTGTATGCCAAGCGTTGCAGGGATTACTTTATCCAGTACTGTCTGGTCTATGTCTACATGTAGGATCTTAATGTTCTCATCAATACCCCAATCGTTTTTCTGAGTTATCAGACGAGTACCAAACCCGATCACAAGATCGCATTCGTTCCAGAGTCGGTGGCCTGCAGGCAAGGGTAGTGATAACTCTTCACGGCTGTCCATTACTCCATGGCCGTTTCTAAAAGCCATGACACCTGCACCAATAGTGTTGGCCAGGTCGCAAACATCTGTAGAGTGAGCCTGCGCACCTGAGCCAACAACGATCAACGGATTTTTTGCATCGCTGATGAGTTGAGTTGCAGTATTGATTTGTTCGTCATCTACTGGCGTTGAGTGAGAACTCACTGTCAGTCGGGTGTGATCATAAGTTGTTTCAACCAACCATTTATCTACCGGTACTTCAATACCAACGGGTCTCGGTCTGCCATTTCGCAGATCTGTCCATGCATCTGCCAGTTGCTGTTGTGCCAGTTCACCATCGACTATCCGATCAGCGCGCTTGCATAAAGAGGACATTATCTCCAGTTGGTTTTCTATTTCATGCAACAGACCGAGGCCCTGACCGATGGCATTGGATGGAATCTGCCCAACCACGCCGAATAACGGCGCGTTGAGAGCGTAAGCTGTACATAGAGCTGCACAGCCGTTTAGAAAACCTGGCCCGGGTACTATCGAGAATGCCTGAGGTTGGCCGGTAGCCAATGCGGCACCCAGTGCCATGTATACCGCGCCCTGTTCGTGACGCGTATGGATTACTTTTAATTGATCCTGCCGGTCAAACAGAGCGTTAAAAAAATGATCGTTCTGAACACCGGGTACGCAGTACAGAGATGTGATGCCGTTGGCGATCAGGCTATCCGCGGTGAGTGAAGCGATAGTTTGTGTCATATAAGTACCCTCGATAGAGAATGATACTTGGTTTCTCGCGGCACAGCGCATTAAGTGCAGGGTAGAATTAACGCAAATCGGTCAGTACACTGATCGCTTAAAACTTGCAGACTTAATGTACTCAACAAACTCCCGGTCAACCGATACTGCAGGATAGGTTCTGTGCTTTTACTAGAGAAACTTGCAGAAAATAAAATTAAATCTGCTGTAGATCGTGGCGAGCTCGAGAATCTGCCAGGTGAAGGGAAGCCATTGTCCCTGGATGATGATGTCCATATACCGGCTGATCTGCGTGCCGGATACCGGATTTTGAAGAATGCTGGCTATCTTCCGGCGGAGTTGGCCGTATTAAGAGAAATTCGCGAAATAGAAGCACTGCTTGTTCAGGCCGAGCTCAAGTGTGACAAAACAACGTTGATGACCCGGCTAAGCCTGCTTAAAAGCCACCTTTCTGCAAATTGAACAGGTGTCCTGCTGAAATTGCAGGAAGTTTCTGCGCTGGATAATCTCTCTGCTGCATGCTAACTAACTGATATTACAAGTTCGTTTGAACCAGTACACACCAGCATGTCGTTGAGAGCGTCATCCTGGTGTGGCTCGATACAATTTGCTTTTAGTTCCTAGTAAACTGTCCCGCGAAGCGAGCGAAGTCTCGCTGTGCTGGCAAATGTTAGCATCCCGTTAACTTGAGGAATTAAGTGATGAAATTATCTAAAACTACCTCGTTGGCATGTGCCGGCGCTCTGTTTACGTGCAGCTCTGTCGCACTGGCGGCGGATGTTGTAATCGGTGTGCCGAACTGGCCATCTGTACTCGCAACTGCACATGTACTGAAGGTAGCAATGGAAGACAACCTCGGTCTTGAGGTTGAGCTTCAAAACGGCAGCAATCCGGTAGTCTTTGAAGCGATGGATTCAGGGGCTATGCATGTACACCCGGAAGTGTGGTTGCCAAACCAGACTAATCTAAATAATAAATATGTAAAAGAGAATGGCACAGTTCGGATGAATCCGAATGGTGTCGCTGGTGACCAGGCGATGTGTGTTACTAAAGGCACTGCTGATCGTACAGGTATTGCCAATCTTTCGGATCTCACTGATCCGGACATGGCAAAGAACTTCGACACTGATGGCGATGGCAAAGGTGAAATCTGGATTGGTGCAGCAGGTTGGGCATCAACTAATGTGGAAAAGGTTCGCGCCAAGTCTTACGGCTACGCCGAGACTATGAATCTTAAAGAAATGGACGAGTCACTGGCACTTGCAGAGGTTGACAATGCAGTAGCACAAGACAAAGACATCGTATTCTTCTGCTACACACCTCATCATATGTTTTCACTGCACGAGCTGGTGATCCTGAAAGAGCCTGCCTATGATGAAGCCAAGTGGACTGTTATTCAGCCAACTGATGATCCAGAGTGGCTTGAAAAGTCAGACGCTGGTGTTGCATGGAACACGGCGTACCTGCACATCCACTATGCAGCATCACTTGAGACTGATCAACCGGAAGCAGCGTCCATGCTTTCGAAAGTCAAGCTCGATACCGACACAGTATCTGCTATGACCTTCGCACTGGTTGTTGAAAAGCAGGATCCTGCCGAGTTTGCTGCCAAGTGGGTTGCAGAAAACGGCGATGTAGTAGACGGCTGGTTGCAATAGCGCGTCAGCATACGTTTCTACACCTGCAAGGGGGGCACGTAAGTGCTCCCCTTTTTTGTATGGCGCATTTGTATGTGCACACTTGTATATGCTCGGGTTGATATAAAAGCCGGATCTCTGACTGCAGAATCAATAGGGATAGTAAATGACTGAAGAGGTAATAACGCTACAGAATGTCTGGAAGATATTTGGCTCCCGGGATATCGAGGCAATGAAAGCGATAGAATCCCGTGGTCTGACGAAGCCAGAGGTGCTGGAAGAGTTTTCCTGTGTTGTAGGTATTGCCGACTGTTCATTTTCAGTAAAGCGCGGCGAGATATTTTGTGTCATGGGTCTTTCCGGTTCCGGAAAGTCTACTATGGTGCGTCACCTGAATCGTTTGATTGAACCGACAGCGGGATCAATCTCGGTACTCGGTAAAGACATGATGAAACTAGGTGGTGATGCCTTACGTGAGATGCGTGCGAAGCATATCGGTATGGTGTTTCAACACATGGCATTGTTGCCGCATCGAACCGTGCTCGATAATGTCGGGTTTCCGTTACAAATTCGCGGGGAACCCAAGTCACGCCGTTGGGAGATATCGCAAAAGTGTCTCGAGATGGTCGATCTTGTGGGTTATGAAGATCGTTTCCCGAGAGAGTTATCCGGTGGTATGCAACAGCGAGTCGGTCTGGCACGCGCACTGGCATCAGACCCGGAAGTCCTGTTAATGGACGAGCCCTTTTCCGCACTTGATCCGCTAATCCGTCGCCAGTTGCAGGAACAGTTTATGGCGCTGTCTGCAGAGCTAAATAAAACTACCGTATTTATTACTCACGATCTGGACGAAGCCATACGCATTGGTAATCGTATCGCGATAATGAAAGATGGTCGGATCGTGCAGATTGGAACACCGGAGGAAATTGTTACTAATCCTGCGGATGACTATGTCAGAGATTTTGTAGAAGGAATTTCAAAGCTTAAGCTGGTGTTTGCACACTCGATAATGCAGCCACTTGAATCCAGTGATTCCGATCTAAGCAGTTCACCACGAGTACATCACGGCACAGACCTCGATCAGCTGATCGATGTTGCCACAACTACCGAGCATCCGATAGTGATTCAAGATGATAACAACCAGGATGTCGGGGTTATTTCCAAATCTACCTTGTTGAAAGGCATACAAGGAGGCAAAGCATGACAGATACAGGCTTAGAATCCGGACCACGTTCTGCTGATACATCGGTTGCGAAGTTTGTACAGGTTAACGACTCCTATTACGCCCGTCACTTTGCAAAAATACAGGGCACCAACGGATTTGCATTTAGCTGGAACACGATGGCAGCTGTGTTCGGCCCGTTATGGGGAGCTTGGCGTGGCGCATGGGGATTTTTCTGGACCTTTTTAGTACTGGAGTTGTTTGCACTGGTGCAGATAGGCCGTGGCTTGTGGGGTGAGCTCGGAGCGAATCAACTGGCACGCTATGAAAAGCTGCTCGCCAATATAGCCAAACGTGAAGACCAGGCAAAGGAACTACTGGCTGCAGGTGACAAGGCAGATGCTGATGCCAAACTAAAAATTGCTGATAACCTGAAGCGAGTGGCTGCTGAAGTTAAAGAAAGTGCGGATGCAGCAGCGGGTGAAGCGCTTACTATTCTTATGATCGGGCTTGTGATGTTGGCCGTTGTAAAACTGCTGGAAGGTTTTATTGCTAACAGATCCTATGAAAAGCAGTATTTAAGGTGGCGTGCTGTGCCCTCTGTGCAGGCTGGTGTGAGTAAAACAAGTGCATGGTTTGGTGGCTTGTTGCTGTTGGCTATCTGGCCGCTGACGCTGTTTCGCTTCACCGTCTCCGACCCGGACAGCAAACTGTCAGCACTTACTGGTGGCGTTATTGGAGATAAAATACCCATTACAGAATTCCCGGTTAATCGAGAATACTTTGCTGTTCTTGCAAGAAAAGGCGATGCCGGTTTCGATTGGCTGGCGATCAATTTCAGTCATGTTTTTGAAGGTATCACCAAAGCTATTCGCACAGTGCTTGATGGCCTTGAGATAGTACTGATTCAAACACCATGGCCGGTTGTCATGATTGTTATTGTGGTGATGGCACTCAGGCTTGCAGGAATACGTGTAGCCATATTTACCGCAGCGTCCTTGTTATATCTTGCTTTTATGGGGCTATGGGAAATATCAATGATTACTGTGGCATTGATTGGAGCAGGTGCGTTTCTATGTGTGATTATCGGTATTCCACTGGGAATATGGTTTGGTAAATCCAGTCGAGCCTATAAGTTTGCAGAACCTGTGCTCGATTTTATGCAGACAATGCCAGCGTTTGTTTATTTGATACCGATCATCGCTTTTTTTGGTACCGGTAAACCGCCCGGTGTACTGGCAACACTAATATTTGCCATGCCTCCTGTGATCAGGTTAACCGCGCTCGGCATGCGCGGTGTGCCAGAAGCTACCAAAGAAGCCGCAGTTGCCTTCGGGTGCTCCAAGTGGCAGCTACTACGCAATGTTGAAATACCGCTGGCAATGCCATCGATAATGACTGGCATTAACCAGACTATCCTGATGTCACTTTCAATGGTGGTGATAGCTTCTTTGATTGGTGCAGAAGGCTTAGGCGCGCTTATTCTTGAAGCTCTGCAATACGCTGCCAAAGGGCAAGGATTGTTAGGCGGACTTGCCATTCTTCTGTGTGCAATGGTTATTGATCGGATTGCACAAGGCATGTACAGAAAGAAAGTAGGAGAGGGTCAATAGCTGTGTCTTTAGTGTTATTACGGGACTGTTTGCAATGTATAGATACACATCGTGTAAACGTGTATCAATACAATCCATGGACAGGGTGTGATGATTATTTAAGTGTGTGAGATTTTATCTTCCATGTAGATGATCTGGCTGTATCCGTAGGGGGGGGATAAGCTGGAGGCGCATCCACCAATGTTCAAAACGGTGGATGCGCAAGCTTATCCTCCCTACGTTCTTCAGCGTTACGCTACACCTAGTCATTCTAAAAAACTATATATGACCAGCAATAGATCACGTGCCTGAGTGGTCTGCGGCAGCGTTTGTTTCTGGATGGACACTAGCCAGTATCGGTTCAACATCTGTCCAAAAATCTCGCTTTAATTCTTGAGCATTCATTTAAGAATCATTGATTTCCTGACTAATTGTTGAGCGTGTATCATGATGTTAGGCGCGACAAAGTAGAAAGAATGTAATATGGTGTTTCTAAAATGTGACCAGGAAATGCCCCCGTGAGTGATTCCGAAACAATAGAGGTTTATAACCAGCAAGTAGAAGAATACGCCGAGCTGGTGAATGATTTTCACGAGCAGTCAGACATCATCTCCTTCACAGATAGTGTGAAGCCAGGTGGATATATTCTTGATCTTGGCTGTGGGCCCGGAACTGCATCGTCTTATTTTCTAAAGCAGGGATTTCGAGTTGATGCAGTTGATGCTTCGCAAGAGATGGTACGCGTAGCACAAACTCAACTGGGTGTGGATGCCCGTTGTGCGTTGTTCTCGGACATTACATCGGTCAATGTTTACGATGGAGTCTGGGCCAATTTCAGCTTACTGCATGCAAAACCCGAAGAGTTCCCGCAGATACTTGCAGCGTTACATCAGGCAATTAAAGCAGACGGAGTATTTCATATCGGCATGAAACTGGGTGAAGGATCACATCGAGACCATCTTGGGCGCTACTACAGTTACTACTCGCATGAGAGTTTGCAGGCACATCTGGAACGCGCTGGTTTTAAGGTTACTGATGTACAGTTGGGGGAAAGCCGTGGCTTGGCCGGCACCATTGATCCGTGGATACTGATGCTTAGTGCTGCTTCCGGAGAATCTTCGTTAAACGCAAATTAGTTCAGCATCTAAAATAGAAATCTGTAGCTAATACAAATTGCCAGAGTTGATACTATCCATTATAGGCGTATCAAAGATAGTTATATCAACTCCGGCAACCACCTAAGTTACTCTGTCGCTTTATTGAAAAACCAGCTCAACACGACGATTTTGACGTCTGCCATCAGCGGTGCTGTTGTCAGCAACAGGTACACTTTCACCAAAACCGATCGAAGTGATCCTGTCATCGCTGATACCTCTTGATTTGAGTGCTCTGACGATTGTGCCAGCTCTCATCTCAGACAGCATCTGATTATGTTCTTCTTCGCCTAGGTGATCTGTATGACCTTCTACAATCACTTGGCGCGCTGAATTGTCATGTAAGTACAGAGCTGCACGAGAAACAATCTCATCTGCTTCGGGTGGCAGAGCTGCAGCATCAGATCTGAACTGAATACTATCAAATATTTTTCCAGAATCAGCATCGAGATGTGCTCCTGATGCTGATCCAAGTGCTGCGCCTAATTCAGGCTCAGACGACGTTGGCAGGAAAGAGCATGCGGCGAGGGAGTTTGAGATTATAAAAACCAGTGCGCAAGCGCCAAGTACTTTTTTCATTTGTCCGTTCCGGGGATATTGTTCGCAGAACCCTGTATCGACAAAATTGAAAAAAGGTTTATCTTTTTTTTGATTGTTGGGTTGTTTGAACCAGCGAATAGGGTGGGATTCTGTCGTGCTGGGCTTAGAAATGATAAATCGACACGTGTTTGTTGCGATGTGACAGTAAATTTGGAAACTTGCAAGTAGAGATGGTTACTAATTCAGTTTCTCGATTGCCGTTTCTAGCGCATAAAAATGCGCGTCTGACGTATCAAGAAACGCAGTGATAGAAGGGTGTTGCTTCCAGAGAAATCTGGAGCTTACGAGGCTTGGGCATAATAAGTTACTTCTATAGTTGACTACAGAGGTGAGGTTGCCTTTTGATTTCATATTCCACTGAGAAGTATGCCTCAGTTTCTCTTTAGAACGTCTGTCTGTAATTTTTCGTTGTAATTTTTTCTAGTGGCGCTGGTCGGAGGACTGTTACGAAGGCTGGATAAGTCTCGAATCATTGAAAAACTATGTCATTTAATGGTCATGACATAATAATATGATATATAATCAGCGAAAAGCACTTTATCAAAGGAAATACGTAAATGAAAAAAGCACTGTTACTCTTTATTTTGCTTGCTCCGTTCAAGTTCGCGCTTGCCCAGTTACCTGAGTGCCAATCACCGTTTGCTGACACTAATGGCGATGGATGGGGCTGGGAAAGCATAGATAGCGTGTTCCAGTCCTGCAGCGTTTCTTCGGGTGCTGTAACCGAGCTACCAAATTGCATTGATGATGACGGTGACGGATGGGGCTGGACTGGTACAGAATCATGTTTTATCCAGCCACGCGACTTTGACTATAGATGCGGTGGGGATCGAGTAGTCACAATGACGATAACCAATCTCCAAAATAAGGAGGGCCGCCTGCTTTTTTATGGAAACAACACCGCGTTTACATGGGAAGCGGTCTCACCACCGTCCAGTGACCTCCATGTGTTTCAGGATGGCGCACTTATCTTGACGCTTGTGTCTTATACACTGGGCGACAGTGGTCCAGGTATACGCCCACTTTTGGTTTCTACGACAGGTGCACCCGGTGGACCTGGCGACAAACCATTCATTTGCGTTCGTAACTGATCGCAACCCGCTATTACCTCGATTAATCGCTCTCGATAGACCGAAGTGAGCCCATAGCGTTTTAATGGATTGAGCAAACCCCGCAATACCTTTTAATCGCTGTTCGAATTTAGTGGATAGTTCGATCCAGTGTTTGGTGGAGATGTCGAGTCTTTGTAGCTTTGTAGTATTGGTGGAGCGGCAGCAGAGATAGCGCCTCGCTTGTCATCGCGTATCACTCTGCCGGTCCAGTCAACGAGTTCAATGTAGTCAATCAAGTTGAAAATGAGGCCCTTTGGCATAGGTTGTCTTAGGATCCCAGCGAAGGGCATTAGCGATTTAGGCTGTAGATTTTCGTCTTGATCAGACTGGATCTGAGCTGCTTTACTCTTCCAGTAATCAATGCGCATTTTAATGCTAGTGTGATCAGAGGTTTCTGGAGTAGGGGCCATTGCCGCCCTGATTTGATTATCAGGTCCGTGCTATATGTACCAATTGAACGTAGGGAGTGAGATAAATGCTATGTAAAGTCGGGGAAGTTGAAATCTGGAGAATCCTCGAGATTCACGCGCCTTTCTTGGCACCTGAAGAACTCTACCCAAATGCAGGTTCTGATGTGGCATCCATTTTGGAGACACATGATCCTGGTTGCATTTGTCCTCAATCCGGCGGGTTGATTCTGCCAATACAAGGTTTTCTTCTAAAGACACCTTCTCATATCATTCTTGTCGATAGCTGCGTCGGAAATGATAAAACAGTGCCAGGCATGCCTGATTGGCACAAGCGTTCGGATAGTCGTTTCGAGTCGTCGCTAAAAGCTGCCGGGGTCGGGTTTAAAGATATCGACTATGTACTCTGCACACACCTGCATACAGATCACGTTGGTTGGAATACGCAACTTGTAGATGGACGATGGGTGCCAACTTTTCCAAAGGCACGCTATATCATCCCTGAGGCAGATGAAGATTTTGGTCGTAATCGTGGTGGTGACAGTTATAACGAGAGTGTGTTACCTGTAATCGAAGCAGGGCAAGCAGAGCTGGTTAAAGAAGAGCACCGGTTGGGAGATCACGTGTCGCTTATCCCGACACCGGGGCATACGCCGGGGCACGTTGCAATCAGCGTTAGAAGCGGTGGTCATGATGCTGTCATCACTGGTGATGCGCTGCATTCAACAGTACAGTGCTGGTATCCGAATTGGCATTTCAAACATGATGCGGATGCGGAAATGGCTGTGACATCGCGAATAAGATTGCTTGAACGCGTAGCAGAGGCCAACTGCATAGTATTGGGAAACCATTTCTCACTCCCTTCGATAGGGCGGGTTGTTGCAGAGAATGATACCTTTCGGTGGGAACAGTAAACTGTCTATTACTGACACAACGATTGTTTCCGCACTCGGTGATTTGTAGAACTGACGTGACCCTTATGGCCCACATGACCCTTATGGCCCATAAGATGGATGGCTGCTTTTAGTAGGGAGCTACAGCCTTCAATAAAAGGAATTTGCGATGCGCTTGATTAATAAATACTTCGCATAGTAATGCACTGTAGCGGACAATCCGCTGATTGCGGCGTAGTGTGTAGAATGAAACCATGATTGAGTAAGATGGACTGCACATCAATCAGACACCAATTCCTGAGAGACTTCATTCAATAACCATCTACCTCAGTTTTCGTCATAAGGGTGGACGCTGGTAACCTTCTCCTTTGCCTGGTTAATTAATGGCAGTTGTTGATTTGCCCAGTCGAAGATACCGCCCCAAAGATTAACTACGTTTTTAAAACCAGCCCTTTGTAAATTCTCGCCAATCTTCTCGCTGCGATAACCAACGCTGCAGTAAATCACTATGGGGGCATCTTTATCAATGTCTGCCAGAGTAGCCAGATTGAAGTTTTCAAAGCCAACGTTCTTAGCACCTTGAAGGTGGCTGACAGCGTACTCTTCGGGTTCACGAGCATCGAGTAGTATAGGTGCCGAAGGTTCTGAAAGCCTCGTAACCAATGCCCTGGCATCGATAACAGGTACAGTACCATCGAGCACCTCATCAAGAATTTCTTCAAATGTCGTGGTCTGCGCGTGGGCTATTGTGGACACCAGCATTAAAGCCACGATGTGGAACCACAAAAGAGCTGATTGTTTGTTGATAATCATAATAACAAAATGCGAGTACGCATATCGGAATTAGCTAATTACCCTGATCGGGTTTCCGCCATAATAAGCGATAAATCCTTCAAGCATTTGCTGATAGAAAACTTCAAAAGTTTCAGCAGTGCAGTATCCGATATGAGGTGTTGCCAGAATTCTCGAATGATTGACCATCCAGCTGTTATTGTCTGCTGGTTCAACTTCGTACACATCTGTGGCAGCACCTGCAATAAGTTCTTCATCAAGTGCTGTTTTAAGCGCGACTGGATCAATTATCTCTGCACGGGAAGTGTTGATAATGTAGCTGTCGGGCCCAAGTTGTTTTAGATCATCCAGATTAACCATATGATGTGATCGGTCTGAGTGTCTTAAGTGAATAGAAACAAAGTCAGACCGTTTATAAAGTTCCTCACGCGATACATAAGTAACACCTTTTTCTGCGCATTGGGTTTCCTGCAGATTCTCGCTCCAAGCCAGTACATTCATGCCCAGTGCCTGAGCAAAGCCCGCCAGTTGACTACCGAGTCTGCCAAGGCCAAGTATGCCGAGGTTTCGGCCTCGAAGGTCTCTGCCCATCTCCGGCTGCCATGAGCCGTTGTTTTTTAGTTCATTCACCAGTGGGACTAATTTGCGCGACAGAGACATTACCAGAAGCAGGGCAAGCTCTGCAGTGGCGTGACCCGGTGATTCCGTTCCACAAACTGTAACTCCTGCTGCATTGGCGGCTTTTACATCAATAGAAGCGTTTTTTTTACCGCTGGTAATTAATAGTTCCAGTTGTGGTAGTTGGCTAATTAGTGAAGCGGGAAAAGGAGTTCTTTCTCTCATCAGACCAATGGCGTTGAAATCAGAAAGTTTATCTACCAGCTCTGTCTCATCGGACATAGCGTTTTCAAAAAATACAAATTCTGCTATGTCTGTACCTTGCCAATCCGCATAGTGCCGGGCACGGTTGTAGTAATCATCAAGGATAGCGATTTTAGGATTTTTAGTCATCTTGGAATATCAGTAGTTGAGCGACGGAATCACCCGGATGCCGTCTGCGATATGGTGAGGTCTGAGTGCGTCCCTATGCTACGCCGGAGAAATTGTATTTACAATTTTGTATAATAGGAAGCGCTTCTGCGGTGAGTCTTTCACGAACAGAGTGGTTGCCAATGGACTATGACGATTTTAATAATTTCTGTAAGAGTTTACCCTCAACCAGCTATGTAAAGCAGTGGGGTGATGCCCACGTTTGGAAAGTTGGCGGAAAAGTGTTTGCTATTGGTGGCTGGGAACAATCGGATGGTCCGGCGCTTGTTTTTAAAACATCAGAGGCAGATTTCTTTTTTCTACAAGAGGAGGATGGTTTCCGGCCTGCACCGTATATGGCATCACGTGGAATGAAGTGGATACAGGTTCACGATGTTACTGTAGTTGGTGATGATGACATCAAAAGTTATATTGAAGAATCACACCGGATAGTGGCGTCTGGGCTGACCAAAAAATTGCAGGGCGAGCTGGGCCTTATTTAGCTAAAATAAGCAACGTAAAAATATCTCACAGGATAAGTAACAGGTGAATTTAGAAACCCTTTTAAGCCGTGTAGAAAGTGAACCTGAGACACTGGAATTCGCAGAAGTAATCCAGGTGATCAAAGACAACTACGCATTTACCGCCACTGATTTTCAGTGCGGCTCTGCTAACAATGCTGCAGGCAGTAACGAAGGCAGCTGCATGATCCTGGCATTTGCTAAAATGCACAATATCAGTCAGGAGAAAACCCCATATCTTTTTGGGAATTTCTACCGCGAAGATGTCTTAAAGCATCCGGACGGTGAAGATCATACCAATATCAGAAACTTTATTTCACATGGCTGGGAGAAAGTTACTTTTGATTCCGAACCTTTGAGCCCTAAGCTTTAATAGTCCGGATCTGCTTCGCGTTGCATTGCGGGTTAGGTGAGTAAAATATATCGTTTAGACATATCTGATAGAAAGGCTCAATACAGCACTGTCAGACGCCCAAGTGCGTCACGCGTGTTTTTCTGATTAATTTAGTGCTGAAGCAAGGTACACTAGCAGTCAGGCCAGAAATCAGTTGGCTCTTACCGGAGAGAAAAATCATGAAACTCAGAACCTGCGAGTTATCCGCAGTAGGGGCAGCCCTGCTCCTATCGCTCACGACCACAGTCGGTCAGGCAGAAACCTTCCGATGGGCGGGTAAAACCGACCCGCAAACCATGGACCCGCACGCGACTAACTCGGCACCGGTTCTGGGCTTCCTGAACAATGTCTACGAAGGTTTAGTGCGTCGTAATAAAGAGATGAAGATCGAGCCGGCACTGGCCGAGAGCTGGGAGCAGCTTGGTGCGGATGGCTGGCGCTTTAAGCTGCGTGAGGGAGTGACTTTCCATGATGGCTCGGCACTGACTGCGGAAGATGTGCTGTTTTCTTATGAGCGTGCCTCCTCTGAAGAGTCCGATGTGCGCTCCTGGTTTGCCCCGGTTAAGAGTGTGGAGGTGGTTGATGATCAAACTATTGATTTTTTAACCAACGCACCCAACCCGCTGTTCCCGGATTCAATTGCTAATTTTATGATTATGGATCGTGACTGGACAACAGAAAACGATGCAGCAAGACCGTCGAAAGAAGCAGAGAATCATGCGACTCGCAATGCCAACGGTACCGGAGCTTTCGTTGTCAGCTCACGTGACCCGGGTGTAAAAACTACCTTAAAGCCGTTTGACGGTTGGTGGGATGACATGGAAGGCAATATCACTGAAGCGGTTTTCACGCCTATCGATCAGGCGGCGACCGGTATGGCAGCACTGTTGTCTGGTGAGATTGATTTTATTTCACCTATTCCGCTGCAGGATGTGCCTCGTATGAAAGAGCGTGATGGTTTTACCGTGCATGAAGGCGTAGAGGCGCGTGTTTTGATGTTCGGTTTTGCACACCAGGCAGACAACCTCAAATTTTCAAGCGACGTTACAGGAGAAAATCCGTTTAAGGATGTACGTGTCAGACAAGCAGCCTATCAGGCAGTTAACGTCGATGCGTTGATTCAAAAAGTCATGCGCGGTAATGCGCAGCCTGCCGCACAATTGGTTTCTGATGCAATGAAAGGCTACTCGGCAAGTAATGCAGAACGACTGGCTTTTGATCCGGAAGCTTCCAAAAAGCTGTTGGCAGAAGCGGGATACCCGGATGGTTTCAGCTTTGGTCTGCAATGCCCAAATGACCGTTACATCAACGATGAGGCAATCTGCAAAGCAGCCGCTTCAATGTTTGCCAAGGTTGGCCTCAATGCAGAGCTTACATCCATGCCGGTCAGAAACTACTGGCCTGAGTTGCGTGAAGACAAGTTTGATATGTATCTGCTTGGCTGGTCTCCCGGCACATTCGACGCCGAGCACCCGATTCGTTTTCTGGTAACTACGCCTAATACAGAAAAGAAGCTCGGTAGCTGGAACTTTGGAGACTATTCCAATGCACGGATCGATGAGCTACTGCCAATGATTCAAACCGAACTTGATGATACAAAACGTCAGGCAATGATTGATGAGGTTACCGCGACAATGCAGGAAGAAGTAGCCTACATCCCAATGTATGTGCAGCCACTTATTTGGGCATCAAAAGACAACATTGAGCTGACACAGCGTACGGATAACTTCTTTATCTTGCGTTGGGTTACAGTTAAGTAGTCTACGGGAATGTGTTGGTCGATAACTTCGACCAACACATTGTTGGCTTGAGAATTAGTTAGTATAAAGGTGTAGCCGTGGTTAGGGTTTGCTGATGGAAAATATAATCAATGGCTGATGTAGATCTGGACCCGGACCCGGACTTGGACTTGTACAGCTGGCATACCCCTAACGGACAGAAAATCGTTATCGCGCTTGAAGAAGCAGGTGCTGCTTATAACTATCACCCGATTGATATTTCCGCGGGTGAACAGAAAACAGATCGGTTCCGTTCAATCTCACCAGACGGGAAAATTCCAGCGCTGGTTGTAAATACAAACCCTGCGATAAGTTACTTTGAATCCGGCGCAATTCTTCTTTATCTTGCGGATCGCTTTCCTATGCTTGATGGAAACTCAGAAGAAGAACGAGCACGGGTTAGATCGTGGACGTTCTGGCAGGTAGGGCAACTAGGTCCGTTGGCAGGGCAGTTCGGGCGCTTCAGTGGTGCGGAAATTCCCAACCCAGCTGCGGTGGAGCACTTTGAGGATTTAGTCTGGAGATGTTTGCAGGTAATGGAGAAGCGATTAAGTGAGTCTGATTATCTGACCGGGGAGACGTTTACTGTTGCTGATATTGCCTCTCTTCCCTGGGTTGCGTCCGGTCAGAGCTATTTGCAGAAATATCAGTTTCCGTGGCGTGAGCAGTGTCCGTCTGTTGCACGTTGGGCAGATGGATTGCTGATGAAAGCGTCTGTTGTGAAGGCGTTTGGTCTTGTTTGATTTATAAGCGGGCTAATTCCTAAAACGTCATTCTCCCTCGGGAGAATACAAAACGTTTTTTATTTTGCAAGAGGGGAGATGGTTCAGGTTATAAACATGCTGTATGGTCTGGGCGGCTTGCCCTTCCCTCTGGAGGGTGTCGGTGCCCGATGTTTATCTATACCCCGAAACGACATTCTCCCTCGGGAGAATACAAAGTGTTTTTTACTTTGCAAGAGGGGAGGTGGTTCAAGTAATAAATTACTGTATGGACTGAGGGACTTGCCCCTCCCTCTGGAGGGTGTCGGTACCCGCTGTTTATCTATACCCCGAAACGACATTCTCCCTCGGGAGAATGCAAAGTGTTTTTTACTTTGCAAGAGGGGAGGTGGTTCAGGTTACAAACATACTGTATTGTCTGAGCGGCTTGCCCCTCCCCGGCGCTTAGACGCCGACCCTCCCTCTGGAGGGTGTCGGTACCCGATGTTTATCTATACCCC